>MZGJ01000003.1 GCA_002084955.1 candidate division CPR3 bacterium 4484_211
ACCGCACTTCTTCTTTTTTTGCCGCCGTTTTCTGCAAAGCCTCTTTTCAAATCTCAAAATCGGCTCTTTGGTAAAGTGCACAAAATGTATTCTACTATCTATGTCTATTCTAATATATGGACTTGACAACGTCAACCCATAGTAGTACACTTATAGTATACTACTGGCTGTTGGTTTTTCATGCCCCGCCAGCATGCGGAGGCAAATTGAAAAGAAAGGAAAGGAGAAAATGTTTCGGGGAAAAAATAGAAAGCTTTCAGTTCGAGTAGGGAACAAATGGGTTCCCTACAAAGACCTGAAAAAGAGGGAATGGCCTTGGTGGGCCCACTGCATCACAGCAGGCGTGATCTGCCTCCTTATCCCGCTGGTTTTCCTTGCATTGGTCAACCAATGCACCGCCAGTAAGATGACGAAGGTCTACGGTGACTATCCATGGAAAATCACCGTAGAAACTAACGGGCAGATCACTTATTACTATGCCAGTGATTGCGAGTGGAACCAGTCGCACGAGATACTCACCATCCGTCATTACCTCAGAGAGGATGGCAGGTGCGGGGATGAACTCTCTCTAAGCGTGCACTACGGTCTCATCACCGTGGGGCCAAACGAATGGTTTAAGTAGTTTCCTCGTACGTGCAGTATTGAACGGGCAGGTGTTTTGTCGCGGCTACAGTTGCCGCCTTTCAAACCAAACAGAGCACCTGCCCTCCCTTATACAAGGCGCTAGGAGTCCTTAACAAGCCGTCAATTTTCAGGATAGAACAAGCCGGAATAATGTTGTAAGATAAAAATAGAAATGAAAAACAACAGTATTCTTCTAACTGAACAAGCAGGAAATGCTCTTTCTATTCAAAACATCTTAAGGATCAATGAGATCTGGAGGAAAGTCTTCCCGGAAAATAAACCTCTCGATCCAGCCAACCGAAAGCCTTTCACCAACGACAGGTTCTTTATGGTCTTCAAACCCAAAAATGGCATTATTGCCGTGGGTAGATTAAGACCTATTCGCGGAATAAATTTTCAAGGACGACTCTTCAACATTGCAGGAGTAGCTGACATTGTCTCAACAGTCAGAAAACAAGGCTATGGCAGTAAGGTAGTAAAAGCCATGCATAAACATCTCCAGGACAGACACCAGACAGGAATCGGTTTCTGCAGGCCAGACAACAGCCCCTTCTACCAAAAATGCGGTTTCCAAATTGCAAAAGACCTGGGTCGAAGATTTATTTATCAAGAAAGCACAGAGAAAATTAAACAAGGAAAAGGCGATGTCCTTTTTGTAAATGGAGAAGATAGGCTTGTAGAAAAAATACTAGAGCACACAGAAGAAAAGGTCTTAATTCCCTGCCCGCATTGGTAATCACAGCCGCGGGTTAAAAAGTAAACTAATCAGCAAAAGATGTTGGCAACACTAATTTTGCAGGGAGTCATTTTATTAACTCTAGGAACGGCAACCTTTCTCCTCATATATTCAATGCTTTTTGGTGCCCCCTATGCCCCTTCCCAGAAGGGGGTTATTGAAAAGATGATTAAATTAGGAGAAATCAAACAGGGAACGAAAGTAGTTGACTTAGGTTCCGGTGATGGCCGTCTACTCATCGCCGTCACCAGACTTGGCGCCGAGGCTCATGGTTACGAGATTAACCCTTTCCTTTTCTGTTGGTCAAAAATAAGAATCAAGCGAGCCAGAACAAAAAAAGCCCTTGTACATCTTAAGGATTTTTGGCGGGTAAATCTGTCCAACTATGATGTGGTATTTCTATTCGGGACACCTCTCATCATGGGCAGATTAGAGAAAAAACTGCAGAAAGAACTTCCCCACAATGCCCGCGTAGTATCCAATTATTTCCAGTTCCCCAATTGGCCGCTGTCAAAAAAGTTAGGAAAAGTCTACTGTTATGTAAAAAATTAGTTTTTCTTGTATACTTTAATGAGGATAGGTCATAAATGCCCAATCCAGTTATAATGGCAATAACCAAGCACCAAATTACAAACAAATTCTAAATTCAGAATTCAGAACTCAAATGACCAAAACCTTCCCATGTTTAGGATTTGGGAAATTGTCATTTGGATTTGGTTTAACATTGGGCATTTTTAATTTGGCATTTTACAAATTTGCCCTTTTCGAGGAGCAATCCCTATTTTATCGCTGAATTACAAACTTGGCCTATTGTACACGCAGACCGCGGACTAACCGCAGTACCGTTAGGTACACGGCAAGAGTCTGCTATTACAGTGAAATGAGGACGTGTCATGAATGTCCAATTCAGTTGTAATTGTAAACTCTTGCCGTGTACCCTTGTGGTGTTGTGAAAAACCACGCTGGAAGGGGCGGGGATAAATGGCTTTCGGTTCAAAGTTTTCGCTCCCTGGGAGTGGAATCCTGCCAGAAAAATACATCCGCTTTCAGGGCGGTGGAACTTCACGGCTAAACCTTGAACTTATACCCCGTCCACATACTTTAATAAACCATGCAGGAAAACTCACCCAGTCCCGACATCTATGACGCCAGTTTTAGAATCCCCTCCAGTAAGGAGAAAGCAAAGGAAAGAACTCGCGAGCTACTGAGGCGTCCGGGGAAAAACTCCTTCTTTGAAGAACCTGAGTATGATTTTGCCAGAGAGAAAATTCAAACATTCTTAGAAGGCACGGCCGATAAGATTGCAGAACTGCTAATAGAAAAAACCTCATCAGGTCAAATTTTTTCATCCACAGAATTAGATACTCTAGCACAAACTTTAGATGCAGAGTTAAGCGAAGTTATTGAACAAGAACACTTACAAGTAATAGGCAAGGAGGCCGAAAATGTAGAAATAGAAGAGGCGGAAATTAGCCAGATAACAAAGCGCCTCATTGCCTCCGGCCTTCTTAAATACGATATCCGTAATTTACGAGTAGAAGGCGGTAAAGTTAAAGGAGAAATTGTTACTCCAGGGAACGAACTCAAGCGAACCCTAGAATCCTACAATGATATCTATATGACAGCCCTTGTTAGCCAGGGGCTTGAGGCAGGCGAATCCAAAACTTCAGTCATTGACAGTCTGTCAGATAGATATCCTGAATACCCAAGAGAAAGATTGGCAGTTGTGGCAGATGAAGTAGAAAAAAGAATGACTTTAAAAGAAGATAGCATTTCAGATGCCCGCTTGTATTGGTTGCTAATAAAAAAACTAACCGGTAGGCATAAATTGCAAATTGCCGAGATTACAGCCTTATCTGCCCTGGCGAGCGCCAGCAACCTGTTTTCCGTAGAAGCTCTCACACAAGGAATTAAATCAGCTGACATCCGTCCACTGATCGGTGGATTTGTGCTCGCTGGTCTACAATCCACCCTCAATACAGTCAGGACAAGGGAAGTGCAGAAATTAATCGCGGGATTCATGGAAGGAAACGAAGGGTACGAGGGCTTAAAGAACGAGGTCTTACGTTCTATCATTGATCTCACGCCAGAAATCACCGAGATTAATGCTAGCAGTCTAGCCATCAACAATCCTTACGACCTCGAAAAACAGACATATCGGTTGCAAAAGGCAGCGGAATCTTTCCCTGCCAACCTTATTCCAAGCCTGATTGATTTTACATCAGCTTCTTTGTTTTTATCTTCCCGGGACCCCTCCTGGGCAACAGCGATCCTCCCGCTTGTCTATGGTGGTTACCTTATTTACCAAGAAAGACAGCGAGCACAGACGCAGGCCAAACTAGAGAAAGCTAAACGCCGTATAGAAGGAGCCACAACCGTAATAACTACCGACCTGCAAACGGCAGCTTCTTTAGGGGCAAAAATAGCAGACCCCCAGCGCATACGAGAAGCCATAAAACAAAGAAGGAATCTGGCAGCAGAAACAATTAACACCGAGCAGAGGCACCGTTTACAAAAAATAGCACCGTTTGCAGTCCTCGGCCTAGCACAAACCGCTCTATCCCTAATGGAAGGGCACGTTGATCCTACCGCTTTAGTTCCTCTAGTTAACGCCCAAAAGAACGAAACAGAAGCTTTAGACAGGCTAGGCGGATCATATCTAGGTATAAAACCGCTCTTAGCCCCTTTATGCGATTTGTATAACGAAATTACAGCGGCACAAACAAGAAGAGAAAAAAAGGCAATACCGCAAACGCACGACCTATCCTTTCAACGAGTAGAATTGCGTAGCGCTCGCGAAGAGCCTTATCTACAAATAGAAAACCTGAAAATTTTTCCGGGAGACACAGTACTGTTAGAAGGGCCAAGCGGAGCCGGTAAATCGGCCTTCTTTCAACTGCTTTATGGTAAAAGACCCGATAGTGGACTCATGACTATTGGCCGACACACTCTCTGGGAAACCAATCTTAGAAGTTATCGCGAACAAATTGGATTAAAACCCCAGGAGCCGATAACTATTAACGGCAGTCTAGGAGTAAACCTCGGCGGCGCAGGATTTAACGAAGCCCTTGCCGCCAAGATACTTGTCAGCTCAGGACTAGACGAAAGTCTTTTTGGGCAGGACTATGCAGCGATAACAGATGAGACTCTTCAACAAGCGTATATCAAAAGCCAATTAGACACCTTGCAGCTGGCGGGCAGCACCGCCAAAGCACCCGGAAGCAGGGATCTATCCAAAGGACAGCGGCAACTACTAGCGCTTTTAAGGATTGAATATCAACTGCGGTCTGGTGCTGATATCAAGACAATTGCTCTAGATGAACCGCTTGCCGGATTGGACACCCAAAGCACGGAACATGCTTTGCGATTAATTGAGCAGTGGATAGACGAAAGTAAGAAAACTGTTATTGTAGCAACTCATAACGAGAGACTAAAACAACTCTTGTCCGAGAAAAAAGCACGAAAAATTAGAGTAGAAAAAGGGAAGATATTTGAATCCGAACACTAGTAGCAAACGATGACCCTCAAAAAAAACAAGCGAGAATCAACACATTATCACCAAAAAGGATTAAAGGATTTCAGATAATACATATTAATCCCGAACCTATTGAAGAATGGTGAGGCGGGTGGGACTCGAACCCACGACTCTCAGCTTAAAAGGCTGATACTCTACCAACTGAGTTACCGCCCCACAGCGACCCTGCCGGGTGCCAAGAGGGCTTTCGTCTATACCGTGGACAGACACGATACCGAATCTTCATCACCAAGACATGCCCTTTCTCCTCGTTTGTCAGTATTATACTCTATTCTGACCAGCAGAACAATGATTCAACATAACAACTTAAGAACTCAACTTAAGAACTGTTCTTAAAATAGTTTACAGTACAGCGAAAAGTGCAGATTGCGGGCAAGATGCAAGTGCGCAAAATTTACAACAATTCCCCTGCCAGGAGGCGAAAAGGCGCCATTACGGTCAAGAAACGGCACACCAGAAGACGCCGTGATCGGATGGAAGCCAAAAACCAGTGATAGGAAGAACTACTTCTTGGGAAGAGAAAACCAGAAAGTTGCTCCTTTACCTTCCTCCGACTCCACCCAAATCCTCCCTCCATTCATCTGCACGTACTCTTTTGTAATTGTCAATCCTATACCTGTCCCCGCCTTCTTTCCACTGCGGAAAAACAGGTTAAACAGCTTCGCCTGGCTGGCCTTAGGAATTCCAACCCCGTTATCTCGCACAAAAAAGCAATATTCTGTTTCTTTTTCCTCAAAACCAATTTCTACCCTAGGATTTGGTTTCTCTTCAGTGAACTTAATGGCATTGGCAATGAGATTATTAAAAACCTCCTCAATAGGCCGGGCATAAACCTTCAATCTGGGCATGCCGGACTGCACCTTCGTGGTAAACCCCTTCTCCTTTAATTGGATGCTGACATTATCAATAACCTTCTCAACCAACTGGTTAAAATCTACCTCCTCGGCACAATACTCCTCACGACCTATACGGCTCAACTTCAGCAAATCATCAATCATCTGGCTCATATTCTGTGCAATTTTTTCCATACTCCTCAGATCCTTCTCTAACTGATCACGGTTCGCCTCTTCCACATCCTCCCTCACACACTCCACATATCCACGCAGAGAGGTAAGTGGGCTTCTCAAGTCATGAGAAACCACATAGACAAATCTTTCCAACTCCTCATTTTTAGAAGCCAACTGCTGAATTAGAAGCTCACGGCCTTCCTCAATCCCGCGCAGTTCGGTAACATCCTCCACCAAAACCAACAATCTTTTCACGGTACCGTCCGTCGCTTTAATGGGAATACCCCGGTAATGACGCACCGTTCTCTTACGAGTATGCAAAGAAACATACTCCAAATTCCTAACCTCAAAAGGCTGACCTGTTTTCATCGCCCGACTAAAACGGTCTGCCAATCCAGACTTTCGATAGGGTTCAAGATCCAAGACGTTTACCCCGACCTTCTCATCCGCCTGCTCACCCCCGGCAATCTTGGTCATTGCCGGATTAAGAGTCTCAACCACCCCCCGCAAATCTACCGTATAAATTCCCACCGGAGCATGATCAATAATACCTTCACTAAAATCCTTTGCCTCCTTAAGCCGCCTTTGTGCCTGCCGCCGCGATCCTTCATAAAGAGCTGCGAAAAAGCTAATCAGCGCAAAAACCGACAACATGTCCAAAATAAACTCAAAATCCACATAACCGCCGATTATTCCCCTATTCGCCAAAAGCGAAACAATAAAGATATAAACAAAAGCCACCACCGTCCAAAAAATCCCGCTTCCTCTACCAGAGATAAAAAAGGCAAAAAGAGGAGTTAAAAAAAGCCAAAAGGAATTACTGCTGGAGATACCATTAACAAAATTAATGAGTAAGATAGCCACCCCAAAAATAGCGATGAAAATGCCCGTAGTCAGATCAATGTCCTCAATTCTTCTCTGCCACCACAAAAAACTAACACCGATAAAAGCGCCGGCAATTTCAATTATAGGCTGAAGCCACCGGCCTAAAACGAACCAGTCAATTACCGCCCAGAACACAGCGGCAAAAACCACAATGAGAGTGGTGATGTTCATAATCCTCAAGCGACGCACCTTCTCATCATCACCAGAACACGCCTTGTTGCCAACAATCTTAACCACAGTTCTTTTTACAGCTGGAACAATTTTTTTCATCTTACAACCAAACTGGCGGAGAGGAGGGGACTCGAACCCCTAAGCGGTTTCCCGCGCCGGTTTTCAAGACCGGTGCCTTGCCAATTCGGCGCACCTCTCCACACCCCACCGCATACGCACTAGGACCCCTCACTTCCTCACCTCATCAAACTCCGCCCGGCGATATGTATTTAAGCGCTTGTCATAAACAAATACCCGCCGACAGCTGCAGGTCACTAACTCCTTGTCTTCATCACCAGGATAAGGTTGCCTCTCTGCCTCAGACAACGACCGTGCACATCCCACACAATATCCTCTTTTAATTAGCTCTGTCTGTACTCTGTTTTTCAGCGGCTTCCAAAAGGGCATGGGAGAATAGGCTATTTTGTCATTCAGTTCACCACCAGTCTCTCTGCTTCTACTTCCACTTTTTCCATCTTAACTATTTTAACCAAAATAAGCAACTTGAAAAATAACCAAAAAGCAAAAAGGGCGCCCAAGCTGGTAATCGTATTTAGATAAAACAAAGCCATAAAAGTAAATGCGGCTAAAATCGGTCCCAGCCACGGCCGCAGTGGCTCCAACAACTGATCTATTTGATCCTGAATCATTACTCCTAACCCCGCCCCAACTATTTCGCCAGGATCACCTGAAACCGGTTCTTTAATCATCCCCTGTTCGTCTATTTCTACTGTTGACAAAAAACTTTCCACTATCTCCACAGGCATTCCCAAACTCTGCAGCTGTGCCTCATACTCTTTAGGGATTTTGCCCTCCTCCACCAAAGACCTTAATTCTTCGGGCAGGGGCTCTTCTCCCTGCAAAAACTTATCTAACCAAGCATCATCACTGGTGATTCCCTGCACATCTCCTACCCAACTTTCCAGGCTGGATTTGGTAATCTCAGCTACTTGTTCCCCAATCATTCTCATTAAAAAATCGGGAATTTCAAACTTAAAATGGGACAGCCATATTGGTGACAGCCAGAACACCTGCAAAGAGACAAGAAGAGACAAAAAAATGCCCAATCGCTTAAACCATGGCAACAATAAATGCGCACAGGAAAACTTAAGGTGGTTTTTAACATCTCTTTCCAACCTGCGGCCAGCAAACCCCAAAACTAAAACCAAACCTGCCGCCATGAACAAGCCAATATAAACAGCCCACTCTTGATTGTGGAAAATCTGGTACCGGTAATAGAGCAAGCCAAAGAACAATCCTCCCCAAATCATCAAGCCCCCAAAGAGCAAGCGTTTCTCCCGGACAAGTACAGCAAAAAGCCCCCAAAAACCCAAAAAAAGCGCCCAAGCCAAACCGAAGTTTACAAAAACCGTCCACCAAACTGCCGGCTTGCCCAGCAGAGAGATAATTAAGTTGTCAGCAGAGAACCAAAAAACAAAAAAGGCGACAGCGGCAAGAAGAACAAAACTTAAACCAACCACAATTTGCTTTTTAGACATTCTACACCTATCATATCACTCTTCCCAAACCCCCACTGAGACCTAAGTCTTGAAAGGAGGAAAGAAACAGTCAAGATAGGCTACTTACGAAGTAGCACGGGCGGCGGAGATAACTTCCCTTTGGTAAGAAAATAAAGCCCCCAGCCCAAACAAAATAGTCGCCAAACCAATAAAGAAATTAAAAATTGGAATCAGACCTAAAAGCTGATAAACCAGCAGTCCCAAAGCCATTACCAGATAGGGGTTTAGCGACCTGTCTTTTAACAAACCCGCTAAAGAATCACCAAAGAGATAGCTTATAAAAAAATGAGTTAAGTAAATGCTCAACATCCAAAGAGCAAAAATAATTAATCCTATTGGTATACCCACCACCGAGGCCAAGAAAATAATTACCGCCACAGGCGTTAGAAAAAGCACCAAAAACCCCAACCCCAAACTCCTCCAAGGTTGAATTAAGACCGTCTCGGCCACCCTTTCCACCTGAAACCGGAAAAAATAAACCAAGATAATTCCAACCACTAGCGAAGAAACATAGGAATAAACATACCCAGCTAAACCAAAGTTCTTTAAAGAAAACCGCCATCCTTTTCTGGGCGCCGTCCCGCTTACCTTATTTAGCCCGCCTTTTATCTCGGCCGCAGAACTAATACTCTCCGACTTACCCGCCCGGTAGGTTAGGGAACCGCCAATCCTTGCCGCCGAATCTACATTTAGAACACTCGCGCCTACATAAACCGACCGACCTACACTGCCGTCAAGCAGCAATCTACCACACCCTCCAACAACATTCCGACCCACCTCGCCAGACAAAATCCCCCAACCACCAGCAAAAATCAACCCCCCGCCGATCTTGGTATCAGAAGAAATATCAAGCTGCCCTGCGCCGGCAATAACCCCGTCGCCTACTTCAGCCCCCGAAAGATTAACATTGCCGCCCAGCACCACCAAGTCCTGACTCACCTTACCCGTAACAGTCACCAACCCACCTGCCGCATAAACATCGCCATTTATAGTCCCTTCTATGGCAACCGAACCTCCCGCCACAAAAACATCACCGTTTACCGTGCCTCGGATGGCAACTTGAGTTGCAGCAATAAATAAATCATCATCAACTACCTCAGCAGACCCAAGAGCAACAGGATTCTCTCTATCATAAACTACCCGCGCTTCAGCAGGGATAACAAGCACCGCCAACGCAACTACAACAAAAATAAGAAGGGTGGAAAACAAAACAAGTCCTTTCTTCATCGCCTTAAAAATACCAAAGTCCTCCCCAACTGTCAATTTTATAGTGTGCGCAACTGTTTCAAAATTCGGGGCGGTAATTTTCCCCAAGATATTGAATTGGGTATTGTTCCTCATAAATACTGTTTGGCAAGATTTACTCCGCGCCGCAGAAAGCCACAACGGTAAAGGTGTGGATAAATACATGGCCGAGACATAACTTTAAGATTCCACCGTGATAGCAGACTAAGGCAGTTGTCGGCGGTGATAGAGTTCATGTCAGGAGACAGTATTCTAAAATACGTGTTAATATATTAAAGAGGATGATAGAGCCGCATTGGGAAAAAAGTCTTTGGCGCAAAGGATATCAACACGTTGCCGGAATTGACGAGGCCGGCAGAGGAGCCTTGGCCGGCCCCCTGGTGAGTGCGGCCGTTGTCTTTGACCCAACCAAGCCTATCCCAAAAGGCATTAACGATTCCAAACTTCTTTCTCCTAAAAGACGGCAAGCCCTGGCCTTACAGATCATCAAAACGGCCAAAAACTTTAGCTGGGCACAGATATCCGCTCGCCAAATTGACCAAAAGGGTATCAGTTGGGCTACCCAAGAGGCCTTCTATCAAACCGTCCTAGACTTAGAAGAGGAGCCCGACTTCATTTTCTTAGACGCCTACCGCGCCGCAAAAATTAAAAACATAAGCCAGCAAGCCCTGATTAAAGGAGATCAAAAAATCCTCTCCGTGGCCGCCGCCTCAATTTTAGCCAAAGTATTCCGCGACTGGCTAATGGCAAAAACCTATGATGCCCTCTATCCTATCTACAACTTTAAAAAACACAAAGGATATGGGACTAAGGAGCACATAACGATTATTAAAAAAGTGGGAATCTGCCCCATTCATCGCAAAAGCTATCTTAATCCTTTGTGGCAAACTGAAGATGGATAGATACAAAACAGCCAGCCATGGAAGTCATTACCGAAACCCGCGTACCACTCTATATCTTTGCCAATAGCAGCTCCATCGAGCCCGATTGTCTGCGGCAGGCTAAAGATATCGCCAATTTAGAGCCGGCTTTTCACCATGTGGCCCTAATGCCCGATGCCCATGTAGGCTACGGTATGCCCATTGGCGGTATCCTTGCCCTAAAAGGACATATTTGCCCCAATGCTGTCGGTGTGGATATCGGCTGCGGCATGGTCTTTACCCCCACTAACCTCACCGCCCGGGAAATTGCCAAAAAAGATCTAGAAAAACTTGTCCAGCAAATTATGCGCGACATTCCCACAGGATTCAACATTCACAAAAAACCCAAAACCGCTCCGCCTTTTTTACAAAACCCCAAACTGCCTTCTGTACTGGAAAAAGAAATTGACCGGGCCCTTAAATCCTTGGGAACTCTAGGCGGAGGCAATCATTTTATTGACATTCAAAAGGACCAAGAGGGAAAAATTGCCCTGATGATACACTCCGGCTCACGGCATTTCGGCTTGTCCATTGCCAAGTACTACCATCAGAAAGCACGGGAAATATGTCAGAAAAAAAACATAGATTTGCCCACCCCCGACCTGGCTTATCTTGAATCCGACTCCACCCTGGGGCAAGAATACATTCGCGCCATGAATCTAGCCATGCAATATGCCAAAGAAAACCGCCGCCAGTTAATGGAGGCCACTAAAAAGGCGGTTAAAGAAATATTCCCTCAGGCAAAATTCGGTCAGGAACTTAACGCCCATCATAACTACGCCGCCCTGGAAACCCACTTTGGAGAAAAAGTCTGGGTACACCGCAAAGGAGCTATTAGAGCTGGAGAAAAGGACCCGGTGATCGTACCCGGAAGTATGACCACCCACTCATATGTAGGTGTAGGATTAGGGAATCCTGATAGCTTCAATTCCTGTGCCCACGGCGCCGGCAGGAAACTAGGTCGCAGAGAAGCCAAACGCAGATACCGGGTTGAAGAGATTTTAAAAGATATTGAAGAACAGGGAGTAATACTCGGGAAAATAAAAAAAGGAGACATTGCCGAGGAATCCCGCTTTTCATACAAGAATATAGAAGAAGTGATAGAAAATCAAAAAGACCTGGCCAAAATGGAAATCCAACTTACCCCCCTAGCATCAATTATTGGCTGACACACCAACCTCATGAAGTGCCGGGTACTTCACGGGTACTTCATGAGGTTGATTTGTAGACCATCCTGATAAGAGTTCGAGTCACAACAACCCCGGTAAAAAGCCCGACCAAAATACCCAAAGCCAGCGTGGCCGCAAATCCACGTACCATACCAGAAATATTTAAAAAGGACCATTCCAACGGATTAAAGAGAACAAAACAGGTAATTAAAGTACACACGTTGGCATCACGAATAGAATCCCAGGCCCGACCAAAAGCCAACTCCAGGCCCAGCTTCCTATCCTTGCCGCTCCGCATCTCTTCCTTAAATCTTTCAAAAATTAAAATATTGGCATCCACCGCCATCCCAATAGACAACAGAAAACCCGTTATCCCGGCAAAAGTTAGAGTCACCGGAATCAGACGGTAAAGAGCCAGAGTTACCAAACCATAGATAATCAACCCGATATCGGCCAAAAGACCTAAAACTCCGTAATACAACCACATAAATAAAGCTACCATGGCTAATCCCACCAGCCCGGCCCGAATTCCCCTACCCACCGTCTCAGCACCCAGAGTTGCCCCAATCTGCTTTTGACCTAAAATAGAAATTGGTGCCGGCAGCGCCCCGGCATTTAACTGAATAGCCAGCCTCTTGGCATCATCCAGAGTAAAGTCGCCTGAAATCACCCCGCTACTTTCAATTACCGACCGAACCGTGGCAATACTTAGGGGCTGATCATCCAAAAAGAAGCCGATGGGCTTTTCCAAATTCCGTTCAGTAATTTCCTTAGATTTTTTCGCTCCTTCGGCGGTAAACTCAAGTTTAACCTGCGGCTTGCCGCTCTGCGGGTCAAAAACCACTGAGGCCCGTTTTAGATCCCTACCGGTAAGCCCGGTTTTAATAAATTTGTATTCCTCCGGACCAGCTTTGGGATCCTTTTCCCGCACATCCAACTGAGCAGTTTGACCAATTAATTCCAAAGCCTGCTGCGAATCGGCTACTCCAGGCAGTTCCACCACAATCCGATAACTATCCAAAGTCTTCGAGGAATAAACATTAGCTTCAGAAACCCCGAAGAGATTCACCCGGCGCTCAATTGCCTGCCGCGCCGCCTCCAAAGCCTCATCCCGCAAACTCTCTTCAATAGTACTCATGTCAGCCTCCAAGACAACCTGAAGGCCGCCCTGCAAATCCAGTCCCCGCCGCAAAGAAATGTCACGATATAAATGGAAACCGAAAACACGGAAATCTAACAGGTCCCCGCCAATAGATCGGTCTATTTTAAAAGATCGAAATTTAAACTTAACAGGAATATGGGGAAGATCAACAAAAATAGCCAGCAGGGTAATCAGCAGAATTAAAAAAAATGTAAAACGTAAAGTCCTGGACGACATGAAGCTTTATCTCTTGGAAAACTGCGGGGCCCGTCTAGCCTTCTTTAAGCCATATTTCTTTCTCTCTTTTATGCGGGAATCACGAGTTAACAGCCCCGCCGGTTTTAACTTCTTGCGCCATTCAGAATTCAGCTTCTCCAGAGCCCGGGCAATAGCATGCCGGCAAGCCTGCAACTGCCCCCTCCTGCCCCCGCCCGCCACTCTCAGAGAAATATCAAACTCCTTTGCCTGACAGCCGACTACCTCAAACGGCTCCATTAGCGTTGGCCAGTCATCTTTATTAGAAAAATACTCACCGTAAGGAACGCCATTAACCACAAATTCTCCCTTACCTTTACTCAGGATTATCCTTGCCCTGGCATTTTTTCTCCCTCCCGAAGTCCAAATGGATTTATCGTTGGTCATAATTAATCCCTTTCCAGAGCTACCTAGTGAAGCCCCATAAAATTGATTTATATCTACCACTCAAAACTTGCTATTTAAAAACATTTAACCCCAAAAGGCCACCTGCCCCTACCAACAAAAATTTGAAGAAACTCCAACTATATCTCCATCTCCTTCAATTTTTTACCTCGATGGTCATACTTTTCCCCAGCATAGACAAAAAGCTTTTTCATTACCTGTCGGGACAAACGATTCTTGGGCAGCATGCCTTTTACCGCATGAGTAATTAAATACTCCGGTTTTTGGGCGCGCATCTTAGCCGCCGGCACCTCCTTTAATCCACCGGGGTAGCCACTGTGCCGATAGTAAATCTTTTTCTCCTCCTTATTCCCGGTCAACTTAACCTTGGCGGCGTTATAAACAATTACATAGTCACCCATGTCCCACTGGGGACTAAAATAGGCTCGGTGTTTGCCGCGAAGGATGCTGGCAACACGGGTAGCCAGCCGGCCAAGAACCACTCCATCAGCGTTAATCAAAAAACACTCCCGTCTAATCTCGTTGGGCTTGATAGTTTTATTAAACATAGGGTAAAAATCTTATCATTAACCAACAAAAACTAGTCATTGACCATCTTCCTCTTTCTGATTTGTATCAACAACCTGCCGTAGCAACCCTCTCTTCAACTCCCGGCCCCAAAATCCCCTAAGCAGATCACCACCCAAGCTCACTACTCGTCTTTTACAAACTTTATTATTGCCGTCTCCACTCCATCACCTCTTCTGGGCCCCAGTTTTAAGATACGCGTGTACCCTCCCGGCCTTTCCTTAAACCGCGGGCCAATTTCCTTTACCAGCTTTTTAATTATATTGGGGTAGGGGAAACTTGATCGTAATTTAAGAAGATCACTCCGTTGACCACGTTTAGCTTTGGTAACAACCTTCTCTACAAAAGGACGCAGTGCTTTAGCCTTGGCGAGAGTGGTTTTTATCTCTTCATGCAGAATTAATTGTCGAGCTAAATTCTTAAACAGTGCCCGGCGATGCTTCAAATCACGACCCAGCTTCTTCCCCTTTTTTCGCTTAATCATTTCACCAAAATTCACCGATGCAGAAACATCGGAATCAATCAGATTAAGTCACACACTTAAAACTCCTCAGGCAGAACGGTCTTCACCCTGCAAAAACTGGCCCAAGGTCTGCGTCAAAAGTTCCACACTCTTGGGACCAACATTTTTAACCTTCTTTAACTTCTCAAGCCCAGCCTTCTTAACATCCTCTATCGTCTGAATTCCCGCCTCCCGTAAGGCATTCGTTAAACGAGTTGGCAAATTAAATTCTTCTAAATAAACCGGGCGAGGAGGTTTTTGAGGTATTACCCTCTTTTCTACTTGGTCTTCATGCCAAACCTCACGCACCTCAATATCTCCCTTCAATAAAGCAAAGTGCTCCTCCAAAACGCCGGAGGCCTCCTTTAGAGCCTCCAGGGCAGTTATAGAACCATCCGTCTTAATGTCAAAAACGATCTGATCCAATCCGGTAACACGGCCAACACGCGCCGGCTCTACCCGATAGGCCACAGTCTTCACCGGGCTAAAGTCGGCATCAACCAAGATCAGGCCAACCTTTGACTTTTGCTGATCAACCAAATGGTATCCTCGACCAAACTCCACCTTCAATTCCATTTTTAGGCGTGATTTTTTGTCCGCCAGATGAGCAAGAACCATATCCTTATTTAAGACCTCAATCCCCGTGGGACATTTTAAATCACCCGCCTTAACTTCACCGGGGCCCGTTGCGTCCAGAGTAACAATTAACGGCTTGGCAACTTCCATCTTAAAGATAATCTTTTTGATATTAAGAACAAGTTCAATAACATCCTCTCTAAGACCCGGAACTGTACTAAACTCATGGGGAACCCCATCAATAATCACCTCGGTCACCGCCGCTCCCGGAAGATAAGAAAGCAGAGTCCGCCTTAGACCGTTTCCAATGGTGTGTCCTAATCCACGCTCAAAAGGCCCCACCACCAAAACCTCCCTGTCTTCTTCTTTCTTTATTTGTATTTTTGGTTCAAATCGCAACACGTAAACTTCAGTAAATAAAACTATGTCCTCCCCAAAAGCATCATTCCCTTACCTAGAATAGTACTCCACAATCAGGCTTACATCAAAATTCCCTTCCAGCTCTTCTTCCTCAGGCAGCCTTTTCACTTTTCCCACCAGGCCTTTCCTCTCAAGCCACTTGGGAACAGCTTCATTGGGGATTTGGTCCCGGGCCTCTTGAACTGCAGACAGCCCCTGCGCCTTTGCACTTAAACTCACCACCTGACCCTGCTTTATATTATATGAGGGAATGTCAACTTTACGCCCATCAACTAATACATGCCCGTGGCGAATCAGCTGTCGAGACTGATTTTTAGACCAACAGAACCCCAATTTATGCACCACATTATCCAAGCGAGTCTCCAAGAGACGCAAAAGCACCGTGCCGACATCATCCCCGCTCTTCTCAGCTTTTCTAAGATATCGCCTAAATTGTGCCTCAAGGACGCCATAATACCTCTTAAGCCTCTGCTTCTCTCTTAAACGAACCCCATAATCCGATAAGCGAGACGGCCTTCTCTTTGGCCGTTCACCCGGAGGAACCGCCCCCTTTCTCTCAATAGGACACTTGGTAGTCGAACATCTTTTACCCTTAAGGTAAAGTTTTTGACCCTCGCGTCGACATAATTTGCATTTTGCGTCAGTATATCTTGCCATACTCACACCCTCCTTTTCTTCTTCGGCCGGCACCCATCATGCGGAATCGGCGTTACATCAGAAATGGAATGAATTCTTAGCCCTGCTGATTTAAGCGCTCTTACCGCCGCCTCCCGACCAAATCCAGGGCCTTTAATAAGGACATCTACTTTTTTTACCCCCTTCTGCAACGCTTCCCGCGCCACCTTTTCAGCCGCCACCGTCGCCGCATAGGGAGTAGACTTCCTAGTTCCCCTAAAACCTGCCGTACCCGCACTACCCCAAACAATAGTGTTTCCACCCCAATCGGTGACCGTCACCAATGTATTATTAAAACTGGCATAAACATGCACCTGCGCCCGGTCGGGGACTTCCATCCTTGCCTTCTTCTTTCTGCTTTTTCTTGTTTTATCTCTAGCTTTGGCAACCATAGATTATCTACAAAAACTATGTCTTAGCCCGTGCCGCCTTCTTCTTAGCACTCAAACCTCCCACCGCCACCTTCTTGCGTCCTTTTCTAGTTCGCGCATTATGTCGAGTTCTCTGACCTCGCACCGGGAGAGATCTTCTATGCCTAATCCCCCGATAAGCCCCAATCGCCTGCAACCTGCGAATATCGTCACGTATGCGCCTTCGCAACTCACCTTCCACCTTATAATTAGCCTCAATAACCTGATTTAAGCGGGCCAAATCCTGACTGGTTAGATCCTTTACCCTTAGTTCTGGATCAACACGCGCCTGCTTAACAATCTTTTTGGCCGAAGACAGACTAACACCATAAATGTAGGTTAAGGCGTATTCAACTTTTTTACCATCGGGTATTTCCACCCCTACCAATCTGGCCATGGAAGAACAAATGTTTTTTCTCTATCCCTGCCTCTGTTTATGTCGAGGATTTTCACAGATCACCCGCACCACTCCCTTACGGCGGACAATCTTGCATTTGGCACATCTTCTTTTCACCGACGGACTAACTTTCATGGTTACTTATATCTATACACAATCCTCCCCCGACTTAAATCATAGGGAGACTGCTCAACTTTTACCCGATCGCCAACCAAAATACGAATCTTATACAATCTTATTTTACCTGATATGTGAGCCAAGACCTCCTCTCCAGAATCCAGCCTCACTCGAAACTGGGCCCCGGGCAGGCTCTCAACAACCTCGCCCATCTGTTCAATTTTCTTTCTCCGATCAACCATTCAAAAATAAATACCGTGCTATTATAGCAAACCAACCTAAATGTCTCAAATATAAAATCGAAATCGACCGGCGCGGCGGGAAAATTTCAATTTTCTGGCAAGCTTAAGATCCAGTTTTAGCGGTTAAAATCAGCGGCGATTCTTTACCGACAATCACGGTTTCTTCAAAATGAGCCGACAGTTGACCGTCAGCTGTAACCGCTGTCCAGCCATCCTCTAAAATCCTCAACCCACTTTCCCCCTGAACATACATCACCTCAACCGCCAACCCCATACCCGCCCTTAAAACTTCTCCCGAACCCTTCTCGCCAAAACAGGGAATTTCCGGCGGCTGGTGAAGCTCCCTACCCACGCCATGTCCCGTATACATCCGCACGACATGATAACCAGCACCTTCCACAACCGACTGAATGGCAAAAGAAATATCACCCACGTGCCTGCCTTCTATACATTGATTAATGGCCTTCATCAGCGCCACCTTTCCGACATTTAAAAACAAATCCGCCCCCATCCCAGTTTTCCCAATAGGAAAAGTTACCGCAGTATCACTGTAGTAGCCCTGCCAAACAGCACCCAAATCCACAGTTAAAAGATCACCCTCACGCAGCTGCCGGTCACCGGGAATAGCATGGACAAGCTCTTCATTAAGGCAGGTTATGATTGAAGCTGGATATCCGCGATAATTCTTAAAAGCCGGCTTTGCGGATTCGCGTAAAATAAACTCCTCACCCCGCTCATCCAGCTCCCGGGTGGTTACACCTGGTACCGCCCATTTTCTTAACCACCCCTTAAGCTCGGCGGCAATTTCCCCCGAGCGCTTCATTTTTTCAATTGCCTTTTTATCAAGAATTGGAATTCGTGAGGTCATCACCGCCTGGCGATCTTTTCCATAATCTCGCCGTGTATCTCCTCCACACTTTTGCTGCCATCTATTTCCAATAAAAGCCCCTTGCCGCGATAGTAATCCAAGATCGGCCCCGTTGACCGGTGGTATTCCCGAAGCCTTTTTTTAATAGTCTCTATAACGTCATCAGGCCGATTCTCAGTTTCCCCGCGATGCAAAAGCCTTTTAATACATTCTTTATCGTCCACTTTCACAAAGAAAACCATATCCAAAGAAGAGTCAATTTCCTCCAAGATGCTGTCCAGTTCTCGCGCCTGATTTAAATTTCTCGGCAACCCGTCACAGACAAATCCGCGATTTTTTGCAGCCGCCGCTAATTTTTCCCTGGTAATCTCCAGAATTGTCCCATCATCAACCAACTTGCCTTCCAAATACAACTTCTTCAGCCGGCGGCCCAGAGGCGTTGGTTTCTTCATTAGTCTACGAATCTCAGCACCTGTCTGGATAAGCACCAAGCCTAACTCTTCGGCAAGAAATCTTCCCTGCGTTGATTTTCCAGAACCCGGAGGTCCCATAACAACAATGTTCATTATTAATTGTTAATTGTTAATTGCCAATTGTCTTTATCCTCCCTCCCTTTATCAACCATCAACAATTAACAATCAGCATTTTCACTTTAGGAATCCATCATAATCCCTCATGACCATCATGGATTCCAGTTGTTTAGCCGTCTCCACAATTACCGAAACTACAATTAAAATCCCCGTACCTCCCAGTCTCATTGTCGCCACCCCGGTAACCTTTGGAGTGATCATTGGCAAAACGGCAATCAATCCCAGAAAAACAGCCCCAACTAATGTAATTCTGCCAACCACGCGATTTAAGAAATCCACCGTAGCTCTGCCCGGACGAATACCGGGAATAAATCCACCCTGTTTTTGGATATTCTCCGCCACCTCCTGGGGATTGAACTGAACAGCGGTATAAAAATAGGTAAAACCCACCACCAGCAAAAAATACAGAATCCCGTACACCAGCTGATTGCTTAAAACCTCCACCACAGCTTGAGACAAACTTGATATCCACCCCCAAGAGACATTACTCAAGAAACTAGCCGCCATATTTGGCAGTAAAAGCAAAGACATGGCAAAAATTATCGGCATCACCCCCGCCTGATTCAACCGCAGAGGTAAATGAGTGGCCTGTCCGCCATAAATCTTCCGCCCCCGGACCCTTTGGGCGTATTGGATAGGAACCTCCCTCTGCGCCTCACTGGTTAAAACAATCCCCCCGATAACCGACACCACCATCGCCAAAAACAATATCAGATTAAAAAAATCCCTGCCGGTCTGCACCAGCAGAGTCTGGACAAAAGAAACCGACATCCCCGAAAGAATACCCGTAAAAATTAAAACAGAAATTCCGTTTCCCACTCCATGTTCATTAACCAATTCCCCCAACCAAATCATAAATACAGCTCCCGTCACCAACGAGATCATCATCATGGCCACCCTGCTCCAAGACAGCTCGGCAACAATCCCCTGATTTCTCAGCAAAAAATATATCCCCAACGACTGCACCAGAGCTAAGGGAACGGTGAGAATCCGTGCATACTGATTAATCTTGCGCTGGCCATCCTTGTCTTCTTTAGCCATCTTCTCTAAAGACGGAAAAACCATCGTCAGCAACTGGAGAACAATGGTTGCGTTAATAAAGGGATTTAAACCCAAAGCCACCACCGAGAAATTGCTCAAGGCCCCACCCGAAAACATATTTAGCAATCCCAAAAAAGCATTCCTGGCAAATAGATCGCGAAAAGCCTTAATATCCACGCCCGGCAGCGGAATATGTGCCAGAAAACGAAAAACGGTAATAACCATCATAGTAAGCAAAAGTTTGTTACGAAGCTCCTGATTGCGGAAAATTGACCTGAGTGTAGCTATCATTGAGATTTGTTAATTTAACCAACATTCCCGCCCAACTTTTCAATTTGCTCTCGCGCTCCCCGGCTTACATAAACTCCTCTTACGGAAAACTTTTTCTCCAGCCTGCCGACCGATAAAATTTTTATCCCAAAAGAGCTTTTGCCCGAAACTAATCCTTTTTCCTTTAAAACCTCCGGCGTAATTTTACTTCCTGCCCTAAAAAGATTTAGCTTATAAATCGGCAAGGTTTCCGGTCTTCTCTGCCGGCCTTTAAATCCACGTCCGCGAACAAAAGGAAGACGCTTGGTAAGTTTTAGCTGACCTCCCTCAAAACTAATTTTTACTTTAGATCGGGCTTTTTGCCCCTTCATCCCTCGGCCGGATGTCTTGCCCCGGCCGCTGCCTATCCCTCTGCCAACACGCTTGGCTCGCTTTTTGACAATTTTGGGTAACGAATGTAACTCCATATCTATTGGCTTATTCTTTCATGAGGCTCTTTTATCATTTTTAGAGCCTTAATAGTAGCGTCAAGGGTGCTCTTTTTATTTCTCGTTCCCAAATTTTTCCCCACGATATTCTTTATGCCCGCAACCTCAGCCAAGGCCCGCATAGCCCCGCCAATAATTAAACCCGTGCCTTCGGGTGCAGGCTTTAGCAGTACATGCGCCGCTCGCTGTTTTAGTTCTATCCGATGGGGAATAGTTCGAGCTTCTCCCACCAGCGGCACCGAAATCATTTTCTTTTTTGCCTTCCTCATAGCTTTCTTAATTGCCGAAAGAACATCTCGGGCACGGCTGTATGACAACCCTACACTTCCCTCCCCATCACCAACCACCGCCAGACAACTAAACCCCAAGCGGTTCCCTCCCTTTGTTTTCTGGGAAACTCGTTTTATCTCCACTACCTTTTGAAGCAACTTGGGCTCTTCGGCATTATTATCTTCTGTTTTTGCCACTCGTTGTTTTTTAACCATCAGAAAATTAATCCTCCTTTCCTGGCGCCCTCGGCCAATGCCCTAATCCTCCCATGAAAGCGGTAGGCTCCGCGGTCAAAAACAATTTTTTCTATCCCCGCTTCCGACGCCTTTCCCGCCAATAATTCCCCAACCAAAAAAGCCGTCTCCGTTTTCGTTCGCTTAACTTTTCCCTCGCGGAGCTGCTGATCACAGGCAGAAACCAAGGTAACACAAGACTCGTCATCAATAAGCTGGGCATAAATGTGCTTGTGGGAACGGAATACCGAAAGACGCGGACGCTCTTTTGTTCCCTGTATTTTAGAACGCACCCGGCGCTGTCTTTTTTGGCGTTGTTTTGTTCTGTCCTTGGTTTTCATGCTTTACCAGCCGCCCCGGCTCCCACCGCCTTGGCCGCCTTCCCGGCTTTTCTCTTTATTACTTCACCAACATATCTTATTCCAGTTCCCTTATAAGGCTCAGGAGGACGGACAGCGCGAATGCTTGCCGCCGTCTGATGAACTAGATGTTTGTCAATTCCCTCCAGCCTAATCTTAGACTTTTCCACCGAAACATTAACCCCGCGAGGAATAGTACATTCCACCGGGTGGGAAAACCCCACCTGGAGTATTAATCTATCTCCCTTCACCTCAGCACGGTAACCCAAACCAACCAACTCCAATTCCTTCACATAACCCTCCTTAAGTCCTATGACAGCATTCTGCAGAATTGACCTCCAAGTTCCATGTAGCGCGCGAGTCTGCTTGTCATTACGCCTCCTCTCCACCTTAATCTCCGATTCCCCCACCAATACCTTGATACCATCGGGCAGTAAATAACTAAGCTCACCCTTAGGACCCCTAACCGAGACCCGCCGACCCTCAACTGCCACCTGAATTCCTTCATCAATTGAGATAGGTTTTTTACCAATTCTAGACATACGGACAAATTGCCTTACCACACTTCAGCCAAAAGCTCTCCTCCCAATCCCTTCCTTCTGGCTTCTTCTCCGGTCATTACCCCTTTAGGCGTGGAAATTAGACAAATCCCATACCCTTCTCTAACATAAGGAATTTTCTTCTTGCCGACATACACCCGGCATCCGGGTTTAGAAATCTGCCTGAGATCGGTAAATTTTTTCTTTTTCTTATCGTAAAGGTGAACTCTTAACACCGGCTTGCCCTGATGCTCCGTCTTTTTTAGATCCTCAATAAATTTAAACTGTTTAAGGACCTTAA
Source organism: candidate division CPR3 bacterium 4484_211 (assembly GCA_002084955.1). Lineage (GTDB taxonomy): Bacteria > Patescibacteriota > 4484-211 > 4484-211 > 4484-211 > 4484-211. Next base: position 22,518 of record MZGJ01000003.1, read on the forward strand.
CAATCTCGTATTTAAACGCGGAATAGGGAATCACCACCTCGGATTTAGAGGCCAGATAGCCATTTTTTATTCTAATCAGTGTATCCGCCACCGGATCGGTAATCAACATACGACAAATCTAAGGCAAAATTGCCGCGGCAATTTTGTCTTTAGCATTACTAAGATCTTTAACAAATAATCAAAATTTTACCAGCTGCTTTTTTGCACGCCGGGCAATTCTCCATCCAAAGCCAATAACCTAAAGCAAATTCGGCATAGCTTAAACTTTCTCATATAAGACCCAGACCGACCGCATACCTGACACCGATTATACTTGCGGGTTTTATACTTTGGCTTCCTTTGTGCCTTAACGACTAACGACTTTTTCGCCATTTAAGTTCAATATACAGCCTGCAGACTCTTCTGCGAAATCTGCGCGCCGTGCATCATCATTTGCCTGCTGACTTCAATGGACAACCCAACGCTCTTAACAATTTTTCCGCCTCCTGATTATTCTTGGCCGTGGTCACAATGGTTATCTGCAATCCACGCAGGCCGCTTACTTTATTGGGATCAACCTCAGGAAAAGCCACCTGTTCCTCTAAACCCAGCGAATAGTTGCCGCTGCCATCAAATCCCTTCATGTCTAGGCCATTAAAATCTCTCGTTCTCGGTAAAACAATATTAAAGAGTTTGTCAACAAACTCGTACATCCGCTCTCTACGCAAAGTAACTCGGCAACCAATAGGCATTCCCTTCCTTAAGCTAAATCCAGAAATAGCCTTCTTAGCCTTGGTGACCGCCGGCCATTGACCGCTAATCAATTTAAGGTCTTCCATGGCCTGATCCAAACTCTTTTTGTCTTTAACGGCGCGGCCAACTCCCATATTCAAAACCACCTTTTTTAGCCTGGGCACCTGAAAAGGATTCGAATAGCCCAAGTCTTTTTGCAAAGACGGAAGTATTTTTTTTTGATACAAGTCTTTAAGACGCGACATGGCTTACTGCAAAACTACAAGAACATTAGTTTTTTATATTTTAACGATCCGATCTCTGTTACTGTATTACTCGATGATTGCTTTGCATTTCTTACACACCCTAAACTTTTCTTTTCTTTTTATCCGGTAACCAACTCTGGTCTTCGCCTTACAGCTGGGACAGACAAGCATCACCTTAGAAACATCAAAGGGCTTGGCAATACTAATAATCCCACCGGGCTTTTGCTGAGACTTCTGACGCACATGTTTTTTAACTACGTTTACCCCAGAAATCACCACCTTCCGCAAACGGGGGAGGACTCTCTCCACCACTCCCTGCCTGCCTGCCGCATTACCACTGATAACTTCAACTTTGTCTCCTTTTTTTATTTTCATTTTCTCAGGCAATAAGCTCTAGGTTATAGTTTTCCAGCAAGGCGCCTCATCATCCAGCTCCTAATCTGCATCACACAATCTCTGGCGCCATAGAGGCAATTTTATCATACCCCAAATCTTTTATTTCACGAGCCACAGGCCCAAAAATCCGCGTTCCCAACGGATTACCCTTTTTATCAACAATCACCGCCGCATTATCATCAAAGCGAACATACGAACCATCTTTCCGCCGATACTCCTTTTTAGTCCTGACAATAAGAGCTCGGACTATTTGAGCTTTTTTTACCGATCCTTCCGGACTGCTAAGTTTAACCACCGCCGAGATAGTATCACCAATGCGAGCGTATTTCTTTTTACTAAAGCCCGGAATAGACAGACACATAATCTCTCTAGCTCCACTATTATCGGCAACTTTTAAACGACTGTGCGTCTGAATCATGGTTAATCAGCTATTTGACTTGCAAATAGCGCACTCACACCAAGTGTAGCCCACAACCTCTAAGCATCCAGCTTTTTTATAATTTTCCATCTCTTTAACTTCGATCTTGGTCTGCTCTCTTCAATAATCACCTCATCCCCTTCCCGAACCCCCAAGCCATCATGAGCATAATACTTTTTCCTCTTTTGAACATACTTTTGGTAACGAGGATGCTTAAATTTTCTTACCACCTGAACCACGGCACTCTTTTCCATTTTATTGGAAACAACCGTCCCCTTTAATTTTTTAGCCGGCATATTTTTCCTCCTTTCGTTTCGTATTAAGTACGGTAAGCAAACGGGCAATTTTCTTTTTAAGCTTTTTGATCTGCGAATAATCCTTAAGCTTGTTAAGACTGTGATCTAGGTTTAACTTGGCCAAATTAAGCCTTAACTCCTGCAACTGCTGGTTTAGGCTGTTGATATCCTTGCTTCTTATTTCTTTTAACCACTGACTTGTCTTTTTCATTTAGACAAAGAATTTTGCCTGCTAACAATCAATGTCTTCACAGGCAGCTTGTGCTTGGCCAATCTAAAAGCTTCCCGCGCTACCTTCTCTTCAATACCTGCCAATTCAAATAACAGCATTCCCGGTTTAACCACCACCGCATAGTGGCTAAAAGGACCTTTTCCGGCGCCCATGCGCACTTCGGGCGGTTTTTTGGTAATCGGCTTGGCCGGAAAAACTCTAATCCACAATTTCCCCGACCGTTTAGTATAATTACGAATCGCCCGGCGAGCCGCTTCAATCTGCGCCGCGCTAACCCATCCCCGCCCCAACGACTTGAGGCCAAATTCTCCAAAAGAAAGCTTGTTTCCGCGGTAAGCCAGCCCTTTCATCCGACCCCTAAATTGTCTGCGGTATTTAATCTTTTTAGGTTCAAGCATAACTTTCCTCCGGTACCAAGTTGAGCCAAATCTTTACCCCCAGCAGGCCATACTTAGTACGGGCCACAAGATGAGCATAATCTATATTCGCCGAAATTGTCTGCAGAGGAACACTGCCCTCACTCCATTTCTGCGTCCGGGCAATTCTCACCCCGCCCAGCCGGCCGCTTAGGGCCACCTTAATACCCTTAACCATCTTTGATTCCATAGCCTTGGCCACCACCTTGTTTACCGCCCGCTTGTAGGGCACTCTACCTTCTATCTGTTGGCAAATCTCCTCCGCCAGCAAGCGGGCCGAAAGCTGCGATCTTTTGATTTGCTCCACATTGAGCTTAAGTTTCACCTCACCCACATACTTTCTAATCTCATTTTTTAAAGCCTCTATCCGTTCACCGCCCTTTCCAATAATTAAACCCGGCTTGGCCACCTGAAGGGTAATTACCACATCTCCAGCCGTCCTTTCAATAAGCACCGAGACCACGCCCGCCGCCCGCAACTTTTCCTCAATAAAACGCCGAATTTTAAGGTCCTGCAACAGAAGATCGGCATAGTCGTCTTTGCTGTACCACCGCGATTTCCAATCTTTATTTACCTGTAATCTAAACCCTAAAGCATTAGTTTTTTGCCCCAAGATAAAAATTTGTTCATTTAGCATCCCGTTCCTGCAAACGATCGGCTATTTTCCTACAAGCCGCCGAAAACACTAAATGACAAAATAATAAACGGTTAAATTATTTACGCTCTGCGGGTTTCTTTTCCTTTCCTTTTATTTCCTTCTCTCCTTCCAGAACCACTCTAATATGGCAATTTCTTTTCCGAATAACATCAGCGCGTCCGCGAGCACGGAACCTTACCCGTCTTACCGTTGGCGCCGGACTAACCTGTATTTCTTTTATTTTTAAACTCTCCCGTTTTAGCCCGAAATTATTCTCGGCATTGGCCACCGCAGAGTGTAAAACTTTCCGCACCGGTACTGCGGCCTTTCTTACAGAAAGAGCCAGTTTATCCAGCGCCTCTTCCACGCCCAGATGTCTAACCACATCCGCCACCACTCGAACCTTCCTAGGTGATTGCCGAATGTGTTTAGCGCAAGATATAACCTCCATGATAAAGTCAGCCTTCTTTTTCCACTGGTTTTACATAACCCTTCTTACTATGGGAGATGAACTTCCGCGTCGGGGCAAACTCACCCAATTTATGGCCAACCATCGCCTCGGTCACCAAAATCTCCTGAAAGCTACGTCCATTATGGACAGCAAACCGATAACCAACCATTTCTGGAGAAATATCCGAATCACGCGACCAGGTCCTAATAAGATCGCGGCGCCCTTCTTTCTCCATTTTCTTTATTTTCTTGACTAATTTGGGATCCACATACGGACCCTTTTTGCTTGATCGCGACATAACTATTTCCTTTTTTTAACAATCAGTCTATTGCTTTTCTTTTTTCTCTTTCTTGTTTTACCATAGGCCGGTTTGCCGTAGACCGTGCGCGGATTGCGTCCGGTGCCTGTTCTTCCTTCACCACCCCCATGGGGATGCTCTCCTGCCGGCATCGCCACCCCACGAACAGAGGGTCTAATACCCATATGACGGCTGCGGCCTGCCTTACCCAGCTTAACCAGTTTATAATCGGGGTTACTTACCTGACCAATGGTAGCAGAACAACTGCTTAAAAACAAACGCCTTTCACCAGAAGGCAGTTTAAGCAGCGAGTACTTGCCTTCATGAGACATAATCACCGCAGACTCTCCGGCAGAACGCACTATCTGTCCGCCCTTTCCGGGCTGCAACTCAATATTGTAAACCACAGTTCCCTGCGGCATTTTCCCCAAGGGCATAGCGTTCCCCACCCGAACAGGCGCTTTTTCTCCGTACATAACCTCATCTCCTTTTTTAAGACCATCCGGAGCCAGCATATAGCGCTTATCTCCATCAGCATAATGCAGGCGCGCAATAAAGGCCGATCGATTAGGATCATACTCCAACGCCGCCACGCGAGCCGCTACCCCCTCCTTGTCACGGCGGACAAAATCAATCTCACGGTATAAGCGCTTGTGGCCGCCGCCTTTATGCCGGACGGTTATTTTGCCCTTGCTCCTGCCCGCCTTTCTTTTTAAACGCCTCGTTTTGGACTTTAGAGGCTTAACATTGTCCAGATGGCTGTAGTCAACCACCTTTTTAAATCTCATCCCCGGCGATGTGGGTTTATATGTTTTAATCGGCATGGCTATCCTTTAGATTCTACCTCAAAAACATCTATCTTTTGCTTGGGATTTATAGTTACCACCGCAAAACGCTTGGATGGACTCATCTTTTTCAATCTGAGCTTGCCCACCCGCCGGCTGTGTCCGCGCCGATTAATTACCCTAACCCGATACACTTCCACATTAAACAACTGCTCTACCGCCGCCGCGATATCTCTTTTAGTTGCCTTTTTGTCTACCTCAAAAGTATATTGGTTAAGCGCTACCCGAGAGGTTGACTTTTCCGTTACCACCGGCCGCTTAATAATTTGATTAATTTGCATTATAGTTTAATGTCAGGTAACCAGCTAAAAGTTTGGCACTTTTTAGATTTAGCGCTAACCTTAGTAAATTTCAAGCACCAAATCTTAAATGTCAAATATCAATATCAAAATTCAAAACCATAGCCTAAAACCCAAAACCTGATCTAAATTAACCATCCCGCTTGTTTAAAAACACCTTTTCAATCTCATTCAAGGCAGCTTTTAGGACGACCAATTTTTTGCAATTCAAAACATCGTAGGTATTTAACAACCTAGCCTCCAAAGTACGCGCCTGCGGCAAGTTTTTAAAAGACTTTTCCACAATTTCGTTGGCCTTTGGCAAAACAAAAAGAGCTTTCTCGCCCTTGCTTAGATTATTAAAAATACCGGCAGCGGTTTTGGTACTAATTTCTTTCAAGTCCATCTTGTCAACGATCACCAACCGATTCTCTTTAAGCTGCAGGCTTAGCGCTGAAAATAAAGCCAATCGCTTCATCTTCTTGGGAATTTCCAAACTGAAGTCCCGGGGCCGTTTGGGATGAGCGTGTCCGCCGCCGACCCAGATTGGCGATCGTCTGGAACCGTGCCGGGCCCGCCCGGTGCCCTTCTGCCGCCAAGGCTTTTTTCCTCCCCCTCTCACTTCTCCTCTAGACTTTGTCTTTACCGTTCCCAGCCGCTTATTAGCCAGCCGCACCCGAACCGCTTGCGCCATCAAAGCACGGTTTATTTTAGCCTCAAAAATAGAAGGATTCAACTCCACCTTCCCCTTTTTTTTACCTTTTTGATCAAAAACATCAACTTGCATAAGAAAATTCAAAACAGAACTGTGCCGACAAAATAGTATAACTTCACTGTTTTCTAATCACCACCAGCCCCCCCCTATTCCCCGGCACAGCTCCTTTTACCTTCATCAAATGCTTTTCCACATCAAGCTCCATCACTTCCAGTCCTTTCACCGTGACTTTTTCTCCACCCATCCGTCCAGCCATGCGCTTACCTTTATAAACCCGGGCGGTCCTTTGATCGCCAATAGACCCCGGGGCGCGATGGCGGTCACTTTGCCCATGTGTTTTAGGTCCGCCATGAAATCCCCAGCGCTTCACTACCCCCGCAAAACCTTTTCCTTTAGAAATTCCGCTCACCGTAACCAAATCTCCCGTTGAAAAAACATCCTCTAACTTTATTACCTCGCCAACTTTTACCTTAGCTCCACCGCCATCACGAACCTCCCGCACATAACGCGGGACAGTTTTGCCCGCTCTTCCCTTCTTGGCCCCCAAACCCAGCTGGACTGCCCGATACCCATCTTTTTCCCTCGTCTTAACCTGGGTAACCACGCAGGGACCAACAGACAAAACGGTAACCGGAACCACCGTCCCGTCTTCTTTAAAAATCTGCGTCATCTCCTTTTTTTGACCCAAAAGACCCGAAAGCATTAAAAAAAATTAAGCGGAGCCAAGAGCTCCGCCTATTTCTCAACCGCCAAAGGGCAGGACAAGAAAAATCTTATTTCTGCAACTTTGCAACCAACAAAGCGCATTTTCGCTCAGAAAATAAGCTCCTCGCCAAATTAGTCTTTAAGTTTAACTTGTACATGATCATTTGCATGACCAGGGGTATTGTAACAAAGCACAACAAGATATGCAATAGCCTATTGTGCGGTGACTCAAGACCTTCTCCCTGGATTTCGGTTTAAGAAACACCTTAATTGAGGACTTCCAAGAGATTGCCTTTCGCCGCAACAAAGGCAACCGCGTGGATAATTTTGCCTTCCGGAACCTTTTCTTCTGTCACGGGACACAAAATTTCAGCTGCCACAAAATGGCCGATTTGATACCGGCCTTCGTCCCTGCCGTGGCCGCAGAGTAGGGGGTAGGAGCCCAAAGAGCTTGACTTTTAACCCTGACCATATTAGAATTAAATAGACTTCAGCCATAACCGCATTGTGCCTGAAAAGAGATTAATCCCCCGCAACTTAGAAAAGGAACTTACAAAGTGGCTCAAACGGCCAGAAATACTGGCTATTAAAGGCCCGCGCCAATCGGGAAAAACAACTCTTTTAAAGAAACTCGAAGTAAAACTAAAGCGAGAAGAAAGCAGAGCGGGTGTGGTTTACATTAATCTTGAAGACCGTGATCGACTGGACCAGTTTACCAAGGACCCAATAAGGTTTATTGAAAGTTTTAGTCCGAGAAAATCAAAACGGACTTTCTTTCTTTTCGACGAATATCATTATGTACCGGAAGCAGGCCAAAGCCTAAAACTCCTTTACGACTCTTTTACCCCACAGGTCAAATTTATTATCACTGGGTCATCCTCTTTAGAGCTAACGGCGCAAACCGGCCGCTGGCTGGTAGGCAGGGTTTTCTCTTTTAATCTATTTCCGGTGAGCTTTGGCGAGTACTTAAATTTCAAAAACCTCCGCCTTTATAACATCTGGCAGGAGAAAAATAACGAACTAAGAGATTTTATTGAGGGTAAAAGCCAAAAAGTTAGAGAAGAGGAGGTTTTCTCCTCGGAAATACAAGTTCATTATAGTGACTACCTTCGATACGGAGGTTATCCGGCGGTAGTAACAGCCGAAGATGAGGAAACCAAGCAGCAAATCCTAAAAAACATTGAAGATACCTACTTGAGGCGTGACATTATCGAACTGCTAAAGGTGGAAAGCGTGGATAAATATCGCAGGCTGACCCAGCTGATTGCCGGGCAGACTGGTCAATTAGCCAATTATCAGCAGCTATCGCAGGATTCGGGACTTTATTTTAAGAAGCTTAAACACTATTTATCAATACTGGAGGAGACTTACGTTATTAGCCGCTTAAGGCCCTACTTTAACAATTTGACCACGGAGATTAAAAAGAACCCCAAGTTGTACTTTCTCGACAGCGGATTAAGGAATTGGCTGGTGCGGAATTTTAATATGATTGACATCCGCATGGACCGAGGCCAACTGGCCGAAAGTGTGACTAACTCACTTTTGTACTACTCCTATAGCGAAGAATGGCAGCTCAATTTTTGGCGGACAACCAACGGGGCAGAAATTGATTTTATCCTGTCCAAAGGAATAAAGTCCCCTATCCCTGCTGAAGTAAAATATTCTTCATTCAACAAGCCCCGAGTAAGCCGCTCTTATAGAAACTTCATCCGCGCCTATTCCCCAGAAAGAGGCTTGATACTCACCAAAGATTATTGGGACCAGATACAGATTGGCAAAACTAAAGTAGTTTTTGTCCCCGCATGGGTTTTGTAAAATATTGAGGATGGGTCATAAATGCCCAACCCGGCTGTAGTCATAATGACAAAAACCAAGCACCAAATGACAAACAAATTCAGAATTCAGAATTTAAATGACCAAAACCCTCCCATGTTTAGGATTTGGGAATTTGTCATTTGAATCTGGTTTGCTAAAACGCAAAACACTGGATAACTGAGCAACAGCGGTTTTTCTGATGCTCGAATTTGAGCCAGAGGTTCATCAGCTTTTGGCTGAAATCCGCCTTCGGTAAACCTAATCACCCAATAAATCAGTTAACTAATCAATCTATTTCCCAATTGTTGATGTTAATTGTTGATGTTGATTGTTGATTGTTAATTGCTGATCGCCGATCTACTCTCTTAAATCCTGGCTTCTGTATTCTGACTTCTACCTTCTACATTCTGTCTCCTGTCTTTATAATGTCCCTCAGCACAACCTTACCTCCCAAGGAAACTATTCCCAAAACTCCTCACTTGACAACCTAAATATCCTTGATAAAATAGTACTGCTATGCAATTTCTACAAAGAAAGGTCTATCTTGAGGTTAAAAAGCACATAAAGAGTCCGGAAATATCCCTTATTCTGGGACCACGACAGGCCGGAAAGACCACGATCATGCTAAAACTTAGTGAAGAGCTGGAAAGTCAGGGCCTGGCAACCGCCTATTTTAATCTCGATGTTTTCGAAGACAAGCAATACTTTATTACCCAGCACACTCTTTTAGACCGCTTAGAGAAACTGGTTGGTAAAGGGCCGGCCGTAGTTTTTATTGATGAAATACACCGCCTGGAAAATGCTGGGCTTTTTTTAAAAGGTCTTTATGATCTAAAACCAAGTTATAAGTTTGTCGCCTCTGGATCCGGATCTCTGGAGTTAAAAGCCAATATTATTGAGCCGATGACAGGGAGAAAGCGAATTTTTCTGTGCCTGCCGCTTTCTTTTACGGAGTTTGCCGCTAATAAATTAAAGGTGGATTTTGAGCAAGTGACCCGCGTTTTAGATACTAATCCTTATGCTTGTCAACGTTTAACGGCTGAATACTTTACTTACGGCGGCTACCCCCGTGTGACGCTGAGCGAGACCCATAAGGAAAAGGTTGCCACACTGGCCGAAATCTATAAAAGTTATCTGGAAAAAGATATTCAGCTTTTATTAAAAGTGGAAAAGGGGCACGCCTTCGAGACCTTAGTTAAAATCCTAGCCACTCAGGTGGGCAATTTAATCAATCGCTCGGAATTAGCCTCAACAATCGGAGTAACCCAAAAAACAGTTGAAAAGTACCTGTACCTTCTGGAAAAAACATTTGTAATTTTTCTCCTTAGGCCCTTTTTTAAAGATGCGCGAAGAGAACTCCGCAAATCGCCAAAAGCCTACTTTGCGGATCTAGGCTTTCTGCGGCTAGCCCAAGGCACACTGCCAGTTTCCAAGCCGCTCCTTAAGGGGAGTCTTTTTGAAAATGCGTGTTTTTTGAGGCTAAAAGAGCTAAACCTTTTGGAAACACCTCGATTTTGGCGTTCTCATTCGGGCGCCGAGGTAGATTTTGTTGTCACCTCCCCCCATACAGGAGAAGTAATCCCTATTGAAGCGAAGGTTTCTCCGCTTAAGCGACAGACGCTGGGTAAAAGTCTAATTAGCTTTTTGCAGCGGTATCGGCCGCGGCAGGCTTACATTTACACTAAAAAGACCAACCTAAACTTTAAACGTTTTGGTATTCCAATCCGCTATCTACCCTTTCACTTCCTACCGCCTGCACTCCTTAAAAAGTCCTGAAACACTCCATCAACCCAAATTCCTATTTCTCAAACTTCTAACTCATCAGACAAGTTTCTATTCTTCAATGCGGCTCTTATAACACGAGCATGGCAAAGTGTCTTTAGCCAATCGAATTAATCCGCCTATGGCGGACCCAACCACCCAATAAACTAATCAATCTATTTCCCAATTGTTGATGTTAATTGTTGATTGTTGATTGTTAATTGTTAATTGCTGATCGCCGATCTACTCCCCTAAATCCTGGATTCTGTATTCTGACTTCTACCTTCTACATTCTGTCTCCTGTTTTCTATCTTCCCGCCACCTGCCTCTTACTTCCTTTTTTCTAATACCCAGGTGTCAACCAACACTTGACAATTCTTGTGTCATTTTGTAAGCTAGTATCATGAATTATCCAAGAAAGCTTCTTCCCATTCTACAAAAGCAGATTGATTCCAGGGAGATTATTGTGGTAACTGGTATGCGGCGGGTTGGTAAAACCACCCTTTTACAAATGCTCTTTAACGAAATCGAGAGTGAGAATAAAGTTTTCTTAGATCTGGAAAACCCCATCGAGCAAAAAATTTTTGAAGAAAAAAACTACCATAATATCTGGTCCAATTTACGGGAATATGGCATATCACCAGAGAAAAAAGCCTACCTTTTCCTGGATGAGATCCAGGCCATGCCGGAAATTGTCAAGGCCATAAAGTACCTTTATGACCACGATAATGTCAAGTTCTTCTGTACGGGCTCTAGTAGTTTCTATCTTAAAAATCTTTTTCCCGAAAGCCTGGCCGGTCGAAAATTCATTTTTGAACTATATCCCTTAGACTTTGAGGAGTTTCTAGTTTTTAAAAGCCAGCCAAGAGATTTTTACCATTCGTTTGCCGAGAAAGAGACAAATAAAAGCCTGGTTAGGCATGAAAAGGTTAAAGGCCTTTATGAAGAGTACCTTAACTACGGTGGTTTCCCCGGTGTAGTGAGAGAAAAAGATTCTCGGAAAAAAAAGCTTAAACTTAACGACATTTTTAAGTCTTATTTTGAAAAGGACGTAAGAAACCTTGCCGATTTTAGAGAGATCAATGCTTTTCGCGACCTTATTTTACTTTTAATGCAAAGAGTCGGCTCAAAGCTGGATATTACCAAGTTGTCTTCGGAAATAAGCGTCTCAAGAGAAACGGTCTATTCTTATCTTTCTTTTCTTGAAGGAACCTACTTTATCAGTTTGATATCGCCCTACACTTTGAGTGTGGACCGCGAAGTAAGCGGGACAAAAAAGGTCTATTTTTGTGACAGCGGTCTATTAAACCATCTGTCGCAGTTGACGCCGGGGCACCTATTTGAGAATTCTGTGTTTAACAGCCTGAGAAAATACGGGCATATCAATTACTACCAAAAAAGATCCGGAGCGGAGATTGATTTTATTATCAATAAAGACATCGCTCTTGAGGTTAAGACAAAAGGAACATTAAGAGATCTGCGGAAATTAAAGAAAATCTCCCAGTCGTTGAATTTAAGCGAGCATTATCTGATTAGTAAGGATTTTGTCGGGGAGAAAGGTTTTTTACCAGCCACAGAGCTCTAGTTTTTTTAAGCGAAAAAGCCCGAGAAGATAAACTTTTCTTCGCAAATCTCACAAAACACCAAGTTCAATTTTCAATTTTTAATTTTTAATTTTCAATTTTTAAATTCTTCACCAATCCCAAACCACCAAATTTATAACCGATCCCCGCTTCCCAACTTGAGATTTATCATCTTGACAGACCGACACCGTTGATGTAACATCATTACATCATGGATAAGCAAGCTCAAATCATAAAATCAATTACAAAAGATAATAAATACTCTCTCAGAACACAGATCTCTCTCTCCGTAGCCCTGCGTAGAGCGGTTGATGCAAAAAGGAAATTATATGGCGAGACTCTGGCCGAGTACTTACGTAAAGCAATTTTAATGAGGCTGATGGCTGAGGAAACAGAGGAAAATGAACTGGCTATTTTAGCCAAGGCAGTCGTTGGTTCAGTTTCTAAAAATAGAGGCGGCTGGAAAAATATTAAAAATATTAATACTTGGCAAAAAAGGACCCGGCAAAAAGAAGGCTGTCATAGGAGTTAGAGATGTCAGAAAATTACCTTCTGGACACCAACATTGTGCTTGAGGCCATTTGGGGTAAAGAACCTGTTGCCTCGAGAGTAGCCAGTTGGATCAAAAGAGGCCAAATTGTTCTTTCTCCAATTGTCGTTGCCGAGATTTATGCCAAGGCCAGTCAGGAAGAAAAAGAGAAGTTGGAGCTACTAATTGGTAAATTTGGAGTATTACCTATTGATGTCGTCACCGCGAGAATTGCCGGTGACTATCGTCATCGCTTTCTAAGAAAGAAAAAGAAAGTTTTCTTAATGGATTGCCTTATCGCCGCCGCAGCTAAACTTTACAGTCTCACTCTAGTAACCCACAATACCTCGGATTACCCCATGACCGATATCAATATTTTAGATCCGCGGTAGCGATTGCGCGTGAGTTGGTAAACAGCCCGCATTACAATCTTACAAATATTCATTTCTTTCTTCCTTTTTGTGAGCGGCGGCGCAGAAGGGTTAACTGCCGGGAAGAAGTAAATTTATAACTTACCGACTGCTTCTCCATATCCACTTCCACCTTAACCTCGTCTCCATCTTTAATCCCCAACACATTTCTAAAGACAGCCGGAATAACTACCACCAGTGAATTTCCTGCTTTAAAAACTTTTTGTTTTGTGGACGCCATTGATGCAACCCTACGGACTCATGAGATTAAAACTTTGCTCATCCCCAATAAGCATAATCTGCGGCTGGGACAAAATCTTTAGAACAAAACTGTCTCTTCTTTTCTTGCGAAAGTTAAACTCCTCTACCGTCATCACCGAATAGTTTATCTGCCGACCATCTTCTTTTTCCGCAGTCTGAATAAGCTCTTCCAGCAACCTTAACTTAACACGCCCCACAATCAACAAGTCCACCTGCCTTTCACTGGCCACTCTTCCTTCCACAAATGGCAGTGCCATCATGGCGTACTTTATGCTTCCCAGCTCTTCCCGCCGCTCAATGATCCTTTTTCCCAGACGGGTAGTTTTAGCCACCAAGCGGATAATTTCCGGATAAAAAACAAACTCTTTTCTTGCCTTATAAAAAAGTCTGTTCCCCCGCTGCTTGCTTTTTAACAGGCCGACGGCAACCAACCGCCCCAGCTCGCGTCTGACCGCATTAATCTCTTCTCCAATAATTCGGCAAATTTGCCGCACGTACAGCTCTTTATCCGAAAGAAGGAGAAGACCAAGAATTTTAATACGAACGCGCGAAGTAAATAGAGCCAGCAATTTTCTTTCCATATCTTTATGCATTCATCTGGTAATCGAGGTGTACTTCCATAGTCCGCCTACGGCCGGAACATAACGCCGCACTTTACTTGCAAGCAGCAGACTTTAGTCCGCATTAGGTAAATTTGTAATAGCAGATTTCAGTCCGCGATCTGTGCGCGCAATAGGCCAAGCTTGCAACTCAGCGATAAAACAAGAGCCGCTCCTTGAAAAGGGCGAATCTGTAAAATGTCAAATTAAAAATGCCCAATGTCAAACCAAATCCAAATGACAATTTTCTAAATTCTAAACATGGGAAGGTTTTGGTCATTTAAATTCTGAATTTGTTTGTCATTTGGTGCTTGGTTATAGTCGTTCATCTAATACACTATCTCCGACCCTGTAGGTGCGACCATAATCCAGGTTCTTCCTCGGTTAAACTCAATTTCTTCCCCTTCGGCATTATAAAACTTGGTTCTAGATGCTCTGTCCGCTTTTCTCCAGACTCCGTTAACCGCTTCCCCGTCCAGAAAAATCACCGCTTCTCCCTCACCGATTGTCTGGTAAAGAATATGATTTAAAGAATCATTAGCCAGAGTCTGAACGGACAGTTCGATGACTACATTCTTAGCCCAAATCTGCTGTCCATCTTCTTCCAGCGCTTTTTCTCCACCATTTTCCCGAAGATAGCGATTCTCTTTTCGGTCATAAATCCATTTGACCGAGTAGGCGTTCTCCCCCCACCCGTCCCAATTGAGAGAAATTTCCTGACTTTCTGGCCTCTGGTCCAAAGCTGTCTCGTCTTTATACTTCCACTTGTCAAAACTCAACATACCCAACCACCCTTTAGCTTCGGCCTTCTGCCACAACATCTTGGTGGAAGTAAATGCATTGTGCGGCGACCGGCGGCCAACTACCCGCCAAAAATTTCTCCCCGAGGCCAGACCTAGACTTTTTACCCCGTAACGGGAGATATAGGCCAAAACATCGGACGCGGGCGCACTCTGCGGATACGGAGGGGCATAACCGATGTGCATCACCAAGGCATCTCCAAACTCGGCCAGCCAGTCTAAAAAATAGGTTCTTAGGGAACGCACCGGACCAATTTTTTCCGCCTCCCCCCTAAGATAAAAGAGCATAAAGCGGGTAATCCCCCCCTCGGCCAGACATTCGTAAACCAAATCCGCCCGATTAAGCCCGGCCGAAGGACGAGACGAAACATGATTTTCAACAATCACCGCCAATGGGCGGCGGGCGGTAATCTTGGTGTATTCCTCCGAAGTAATCAAGACGCCATCCAGAGGAGACTCTTTGTCTTTCAAGGTCTCCGGCGGATTAATCTCCACCGAAGTCAAATTTTCCCGCCTTGAAATCTTTCCCGCGGCACCGGACAGCGCCCCGGAGGGAGCGGCCAGATAAGCAACAAGAGCCACCAGACCCATCAAGAACAGGCCAATACCACTACCTGCTAAAATCCGCTGTCTTCTGTTAAGCCGTGATATCCAGAGTTTAATTCGGCTGCACCTGTCTTTAACCGCCGATTTTAGGTTATCAAAACGGCTCAAATTTACCGTCTCAATAGTAATTTCCTGTTCCATAATAGGGATTAACTCATCCATCAGCCTTCGCCTTTTGAGCTTTATCAATAGCCTCCTTCTCTTCCTGCGAAAATTCATATCCCGACGGCTTGCCTCCAGCCACCACCTTGGTATAAATCCTCGTCCTCTCTCTCCCATGCAATGAACTTATCACCACTCCGTTGTTCTCCGCATCCAAAAGAGCAATTACAAAACTTTGATCACCGCCGGTGTCTTGGAAAGGATTAAATCTCACCACACCAATTTTTTGTACATGTTTAAGGCTATCTTTTTGCATCTTCTTAACCGCCGACTCCAGATCATTTAACTTAATCTGCACCACCCCCACACGGGAAATATGTTCTTGAAGAATATCTTTTAGATCATCTCCGGTGGTGGAGCCAAAAACACGCCGTATCAAAAGGCGGCTCTTGACAACCCAAAAACTCAGCAAAACAAGCCAGAGAAATAAGAAGACAAGAACCAGCCCGCCAGCGGTGATTAGAGCTGTTGAAGAAATATCTGTAAGGTAGTTAATAACGCTGTTTAATCCTCCCATTGAGTAATTTTATTATACAAAGGACAATTCCTCTGTCAATAGGGCAAGCCTCCATCTAGAGCATCTAGAGAAAGGCTCTAGCAAAACTACCGCTTATTCTAATTAAGAACACCTAGAAACTTTAGTGAAAATTCCTGGGTTGGCGGGGACGGGCCTCGTTTACCGTTAACTTCCTGCCCATAAACTCTTTATCATTAAACATTTCAATAGCTTTCTTAGCTTCCTCTTCGTTTCCCATTTCCACAAAACCAAAACCCTTTGAACGGCCAGATTGCCTGTCTATAATAACCGTAGCACTGACAACTGTACCAGATTGACTAAATAATTCCGTTAGTTGGGCATCGGTTACACCATAATCTAAATTGCCGACATATAATTTTGTACTCACTTTTATCACCCCCTTTTCAATAATCCCGATGTAGCATCAGGAGAACTAATACGCCGCAGCCCTAGGCTAAGTTAAAAGCCAAAAGCCGGCACAATAATATCCGCCCATCAAACCAAGCCGCATCAATCTGACCAAAGTAAACCTAAATACTTTTCCATAATGTAAATTGGTCGCTGGAAGTTTCTTGGGATACCACTTGGAGACCTACGGAAACCGAACGGAGACCATCTGGAGCCCTAAAGAAATCTCTCCTCTCGCCAATACATTATAGCAGGTATGTCCAAAAAAAGCGCATTTTTCAATCTATTTCTCTAATCCGGTCCCGATTTAGCGCCTGCCGTCTGAAACCTACCAAAAGCTGGTAACCTTCAGCGAATTGAGGCAAACCATTACCCAAACGAGAATGTCCTTAAACATCAAATCAATTTCCGAATTTGGCATCAAGACCTGAGCAAAGACTGCAAAATTCCGGCTGCTCAAAATCATCTGCAATCTTGCGGGCAATTCTCCTTGGTTTCCGGACACGGACAACCAACAGCCATACAAACCACCGCCTGACAAACTCCATCGCCGCAAAGATCTCTGCATACCGCCTCCGAAGGCCTAATCTCTTCCACAAAAATTCTGCCGTCAGGAGTCTTGCACTGCCTCGGATAAGACTCCATAACCGGGTAGCCGGCCGCCGCGCATTCCTCAAAAGAACCTACCCACCTGATGCCGATAGTCGAACTAAATAAAACGCCAAGAATCACCACCCCTAACAACGCCAATAAGACAAAAATTATCAAAGTAACGGCGATAGTTTTCTTCTCCCTCATCCCTCATTAAGAATAATAAGCCAAAGTCATGGCACCCCCGAGAGGATTTGAACCTCTAACCTTTTGCTCCGCAAGCAAATGCTCTATCCAATTGAGCTACGGGGGCCTAAGAACTACCTGATTAT
Organism: candidate division CPR3 bacterium 4484_211; assembly: GCA_002084955.1. GTDB lineage: Bacteria > Patescibacteriota > 4484-211 > 4484-211 > 4484-211 > 4484-211. The sequence continues at coordinate 39,556 of MZGJ01000003.1, forward strand.
AGCACAAGCGAAAGAATGAGCGCGCTACTACAACAGAAAAAGTGATAAAATAAAACCATGAGCTCCGATGCAGAGAGAGTTAAAGAAGCCATAGACATAGTTTCGTTTATCGGCAAGTACGTCCCCCTTAAACGCGCCGGGCGCAATTTTAAAGGCCTTTGCCCCTTTCATCAGGAAACCAATCCCTCGTTTACCGTCTCCCCAGAAAGGCAATCCTGGCACTGTTTCGGCTGCAATCGCGGGGGAGATATTTTTACCTTTCTCATGGAGAAGGAAAATCTCGACTTCCCCGAAGCACTTAAATTTCTTGCTCAGCAAGCCAGCATTACCCTAAGCCGCACATCCCATGAACTCCCGGGATTTAAAAAAACCCGGCTTCTGGAAGCCTTAACCCTGGCAGGGCGTTTCTATCATTACCTCCTCACCCAACACAAACTGGGACGGCCGGCACTAGAATACCTGCACCAGCGCCAGATAAGCAACGACTCTATTAAAAAATTCAACCTTGGCTACGCGCCTGCTTCCTGGGAAGTACTGGGCAAATTCCTCCTAAAAAGAAATTTTAGCCCGGACGAACTTTTTAACGCCGGCCTAATCATAAAAAGCAAATCCCGCCAGAATCGGCAAAATTGGTACGACCGCTTCCGTCAGCGAATTATGTTTCCCCTTCGGGATCACCTGGGACGCATTGTCGGCTTTAGCGGCCGAGCGCTGAGTGATAAACAACTTCCCAAGTACCTCAACTCTCCCGAAACACCACTCTTTAAAAAAAACAAATTTCTTTACGGCCTGTACGAAGGAAAAGATTCCATCCGAAAGCAGGACCGGGTAATTTTGGTCGAGGGCAATGTAGACATTATCAACGCTCACCAGCACGAAATAGATAATGTCGTCGCTCCCCTAGGAACCAGCTTCACCGAAAACCAAATCAGGCTACTTAAAAGATTTACCAATAATTTTATCGTCTGTTTTGACAGTGATGCCGCAGGCGAAAAGGCAACCATCAAAACCCTGGAGCTGGCGCAGTCGCATGAAGTTGGCCTCAAAGTTATTCAACTTACCGGCGGAGTGGACCTGGATGAAGTTTTAAAAAAAGACCCCGAATCTTTTAAAAAACAGCTTCAAGCCCCTCAAGAAGCCTTTGACTACCTCATAAAAAAAGCTTCGGCACGGACCGACTTAAAAACTGCCCGCGGAAAGGCAGATTTTATCAGTTTTCTTTTTACATTTATCAATCAAACTCCGCAACAGGTAGTCAAAAGCGACTACATAAAAAAGATCGCCGAGGTCTTAGAAACCGACGAGGCAAATGTAGCGGCCGATCTGGAAAGAATAAAAAAACAACGAACGACAGGAATAAAAAGTCAAGGCAAGAGCGAGGAGATACTCCCGTCAAAACCCAAGAAAAGCCGGCACGACAAGATTTGCGAACTTCTTTTTGGCTTAATCTTACTAACCCCCATCAGCCTATACACTGAAGAAGACTATCAACTTCTCCTTAAACGGGTAAACCCGGATTGGTTCTTATCCAAAATTTATCAAGACCTCTGGGTCCATTTAACAAAACACCTAGAAGAATACAAAGGTATTAACATAGACATGCTCGCCTCCCAACTGCCATCATCAGAACGTCAAATTATTGATTTGCTTTTACTTAAAGACTCTGCTACAATAGGCGACAGTGAAGCCTTCATCAAAAGCCTAAAAGGGGCCGTCTGTGAACTAGAAAGGTCTTTCCTGAAACTAAAATTAAAGCAGATAATCCGTGAGATAAAATCCGCAGAGACAAAAGAAAACCAAGAAAAAATTGCCCGCCTTAAAAAAGAAGCACAGGAGATAAGTAAGAAATTAAAAAACTATCCTACCGTCTAGGTATCAAATCGTTCCTTTCATCGTGCCATCAAAATCAGATATTCAAAAAATTAAAAAATTGGTCAAGATAGGCCAAAGGCAAGGCTACATAACTCTAGACGACATCTTAGAAGTTTTCCCCAAAGCCGAAGAGGATTTAGAAACATTAGACCATCTTTACCAGGTTCTACTGGAGAAAAACATTGATCTCCTGGAAACGCGGGAAGAGCACCTTGAGGAAGAAAGAAAGAAAAGTACCGTTTTTAAGGAAACACTTAAGCAAAGTTTAGAAAAAGCTACTCTCACTCTCACCAAAACCAGAACCGACCCTATCCGAATGTACCTTTCGGAAATCGGTAAAGTCCCCCTACTAACCAAGCAGGAAGAGATAGATCTAGCCAAGCGGGTTGAGGCCGGGGATCGAAAAGCCGTGGAAAAGCTTATCCGATCCAATCTCCGTCTAGTAGTTTCTCTGGCTAAAAAATATCTCGGTCGAGGACTGAGCATGCTTGACCTTATTCAGGAAGGCAACATTGGCCTCATGAAAGCCGTACAAAAATACGACTGGCGCCGCGGGTTTAAATTCTCCACCTATGCCACCTGGTGGATACGCCAGGCCATTACCCGGGCTATTGCCGACCAGGCGCGAACTATTCGAATACCCGTCCACATGGTGGAAACCAAAAACAAATTTTTCCGGTTGGCCAGAAAGCTAGCCCAGGAGCTCGGGCGCGAACCAACTCCAGAGGAAATTGCCGACGAAATGGGCATTCTCCCCGAGAAAGCCTATCAAATTATCCGCATCGCCCAGGAGCCTCTCTCTTTGGAAAAGCCGGTTGGCGAAGAAGAAGATTCCGAACTGGGAGATTTTATTGAAGACAAATTGATTCTGTCTCCCGACGAGGTTGCTTCACACGAATTGCTAAAGGAACAACTGGCCCGCGTCCTCTCCACCCTGCCCCCGCGGGAGAAGAAGGTACTAAGTTTGCGATTTGGACTGGAAGACGGCCGGCAAAGAACCCTAGAGGAAGTGGGGCGGATTTTCGGAGTAACCCGTGAGCGCATCCGCCAGATTGAAGCCAAGGCTCTGCGCAAACTTAGACACCCAACCCGAGCCAAAAGATTAAAGGATTATCTGGGCTGACCGCTCCTGCCTTACCCTTCTACTGAACCTCAGAAAGTTTTACCGGTCGAAAAACCAACGATTTACGGACAATGGTGCAGGCCTCATCCAAAGTGCACCCCCGAGAAGCAACAATTTCTGAGGCAAACAGGGAAATAGCACTGGAATAAAGACCCCTTTTAGACAGCGACAAGCTGCCCCCCTCCTTCTGACGGTAAATTTTTTCGTAAAACAAACTCTTAATAACCATCAACGTCTTTCGAGGATCGGCAAGACTAATCTCCTGGCTAATTTTTGATGTGCGCAGGAAAGACTCGTCACAGGCGAAAGGTTCACGGAAAAACTTCAACATATCTTCAATTTCCTCGTAAGGAAGAGGTAAACGCAATCCTACGCGTTCAACAGATGCACAGGGAACCTTAATTAAGATATCCAGAAGCAAGGGATCAACAACATAGCACCTTTTCCTTTCGCGGACAACAAGCAGGCTTTCCAAGTTCACAACCTTGCCGGCACCGTAGCGGGGATGAATAACAAACTGTCCTTTCCTAAAGTGAAGCATGACTAAATTAAGAAGCTTTTCTTGAGCCCTAAACTGCCTAAATTCCCCCTATTGTACCAATATCGGCCACTTTTTACAAGAGAAATCGTGAGAAAAATTTACCTACTCTACCCATTCGTCGGAAATGGCAGGGACATAAGCTTCCCAGTCAGCTTTTTGATCATTGGCTAAGATAGCACGGCCTTTAAAAACCCAGATAGGCTGAAGATATTGCGGCTGTTTTGGAGGATTAAAATAGGCCAAAAATACTTCACGGGCTCGAAATTCCCTTACCGAGCGGGGCGTGTAAGGCGCCAAGGGATCCCCGCCTTCGGGCAGAAGCTCCACCAAGCTCTGGCCGGTGGCTTTAAATTGATCCCACGCCGCCCGAGCCGTTTTAAGCGGGTATTCTTCTGCTTCCTCCTCTTTTAAAAACCAGCGGGTACTGGAAAATTTAAGAATCCTGCCATAACCACCGCGTTTACCAGGATTTCCGGTAAAAATCACATAAACATTATCAAACAGGGGACTGCTGCCCAAGACAAGATAACTTTCCAAAGAAGCTCGGGGGAAATCCACCCGGACAGCAGAGGCTTCTTCCAAAGACGCCGTGCTCACCAGCGTGCCCGCCGAGTATTTTAGCAACTGATACCGCGGTTTCCCCACCCTAAAATTGCCCAACAGACCCCAGTTCTTTAAAATCTCCTGAGCGGTGGTCAACGCTCCCTCGGTGGAAAAGATACTGCCCGCCGAAAAAAGACCAGGCTCCCGCGCATATTTATATTCGTAAATAAAATTTAGGGTTTTCCCATCAACTTCCAATCTGCGCTCGGCATCCTCCCAGATATAATTGATCCCACTTAATGAGGCGTCATTTTTAAATCCAAACTTTTCGGCAATTTTTCGAGCTTTTTCTCCAGATAAAAACCCAATTTTCGGTTGAACGACCGGGTAAACCTTGGCCACCTGGGGCTTTGCAGGCAAAACTGCGGTAATGAGGTCCAAAACATACGCCGGCTCCACCTGCGGCGAGATATCTAAGGAAGCAATCTCTAGACGAGGAACTTTTGCGGAAGGCAGAGAAGAAAGTACAGGCGTCGGCATGGGAGTAACTTCCCCTCCCCCTCCTCCGCCTAGTACTCCAAAAACTATTCTCCCAATAATCATCAATACCGTGCCGACAGCAATCAATTTGGTGCCGGTGTGAAAAGTGTAGACAGTTTCAACAAGTGTCATTCAACAAAGCCCCCAAAAACACGGCGCGGCAAGATGTTTTGGTCGGCCGAACCAATCCACCAAAGTTCCGAGCAGAATTGAGCGGCGAGAAGGTGGATGAGATTAGTATAGCAATGATTTGTGATATAATCAACTTTGTTATTTTGTTTTTGCGCTGGCTTATACTGCTGTAAAATTCAAAAGGGAACATTTTTTTATCTTAACATTGATATAGAACAATTAGAAACTCTACTATGGTCAAAACCCGTATTGCTCCTTCCCCCACCGGGGACCCGCATATTGGTAATCTT
>MZGJ01000004.1 GCA_002084955.1 candidate division CPR3 bacterium 4484_211
CAGGTGGTGGTCTGGATAATGTTGGTTTCGGTGGTGGGGTTAACATTGGGTCTTTCCATTGCCAGCCGGACGTTATCTAATTTAAGGCAGTCATCGGAGTTGGAGGGGGCGAATCGGGCGTTTAGTGCGGCGGAGGCGGGGATAGAGCGGGCGCTTTATGATTTAGAGCAGACGGGAATGGTGGAGTCAGTGTTAACGCCGACTCCTTTGCTGGAGAGTGGGGCGGAGTATAGTTATGAGGTTACGGAGGGGGGGTCGGGGCAGGAGGTGGTATGGCCGTCGTTGGTGGAGAAGGACGGGGTAGTTCAGATAGATGCCAGTGGGGTAACGGGTCGAGTTATGGTGTATTGGGTAGATGGGGGTGATAGTGGGCAGGTGGGCAGTCGGGCTTCGTTGTTGATTACGGCGATAAGTAAGGAGGGGGAAGATGATTATGCGGTGGAGAGATGGGCGTACAATCCTTCGGATACGGGTGGAGTGCCGCGGGATAATGGTTTTGAGGCTTCGGCCGGCGCGGGGGGCACATTTGGGGGGGTAACTTTTTTGGAGAATACGGCTTGGTTGGATTTACCGGCGACGGGAGGTGATAAGGAGCAGATAATAAGGGTTATGGCGTTATACAACGGAGGGAGTGGGAATCGGGTGGGATTGAGGGCGGAGAGTGAGATGTTTCCGGATCAGTATCACACGATAACCTCCCGAGGGGTATCTGGAGAGGCGGAGAGGGTGGTGGAGGCGACCAGGAGCAAGCCGGCCTTGCCTGCTTTTTTTGACTATATACTTTTGAATTTATCCGGCGGCGGGTTGAGTAAATGATGATTAGCGGGCAGTGAATAGATCTGCGCAGTCGGCGGGATTGGGAAAATTCCCTAATCCCCGGATCGGTTTCCTTTTCTGTGGACCGACTGGATAAATTTAATAATCTTCAGAAGCTGGAGGAATATAAAGAAATAGGGATAGTTTCCGATGATGTTGATGAAGCCCAGCTGTTGGTGGATAGGCTAAAGGCTCAGTCTTGGTCCAGCGATAAAAAAATCTATCTTTTAAAGGTGCCAGTTGATCAGTGGTTCAGTGCGGGCTACAACAGAAGGCGTTTTATTTTGTAAATTATGAAAAAGAAGAATCTCTTAAAGGTATTTGTCCTGTTAGTCCCCTTGATTTTTGTTTTGTTTGAGGGGAAAGAAGTTTCTGCCCAGGTGGCCTGCAATGATTACTCTTATTCCTCGCAGGTTATCGAAATTAACGGACGGGTTTCGTCAGTTTCTGCCGGCAAGGGGCTTAGTAATCAGTGGGTAATTAGTGAACCCTGGAATTTTCCCGAAACGCCGGCTGGTACTTGGGAATGGAGGGAAACTGGGTTTTTTCATCTTAACAAAGGATGGCACAATTTAGTTTTTAGCGAGGGGAACTCAGCCTATGGAGATACCAGCCTTGATGAGTTTTGGGTGCAGCCCGAGAGTGGTTCTACTCCTGGTAGTCTAAAGATTGAGGCAGAGGACGGGGAGTTTTTTGGTGCTGGCATGGTGCAGTCAGATGCTAATGTCTCGGGTGGAGAATACGTTTTTTTTGAGGAGTATTCTAGAAGTCGGGCCCGTTACCGCTTCTATATAGGTTCTTCCGGCAATTATCGAATAAGAGCTAGGGTGATGAGTAACTGGACGAGGAGCAATAGCGGTGTCTGGTACACCGTTTATGAGGTTGAGGATATGAATAGTTTGGGGGGCACTGTTTCGGTGACGCTTCCCAACGGGGCTGCCATTCGTAGTGACGAAGTTTATATTATTTGGGGTGGAAAGGCTCAGGGAGGGTGGGATAGTGGTGAAGCTACGGTTTTGGTTAATGGGATGGAAGTTGTAGCTGATGGTGATGATGTGGTGGCGAGCCGGGGGCGCAAAACTTACTGGGCAAAAATTCCTCCCTCGGCACAGGTGCCTGGGCCGGTTAGCTACCAATTTACCGTAACTGGAATTTTTGATTTCAGGGGTTATTCAATGAACCCGTCAGGCTTTGGTATTTTTGTGCCCTATGAGCATTCTTCTCTAAATGATGGCTGGATAGAACTGAGGCCCTGGGGGCAAAAGGTGGCACCAGTGGATACAGACAGTGATGGTATTTTAGAGGCCTGCGTTAGTAGGGCGATGACAATTGATTTTGATGTCCTGTCTTCTGAGATGGAGTTTAATCCAACTTTCTTTCTGGCGGATACCAATACGCAGGGGATAGATGATGAAGATGGTTTTACCTATAGACCAAACTATCTGCAGTGGACCTACGGAACGGGTAGTCCCTTAAGCGGCTCTTATTCCTGGCAGGATGTGAGTGTTGACGGCTGGTTAAATCCGCCGGATAAGACTAAGGGTTATTTTGGGGAAGCGCGGGATGGAAGCGCTTGGGATACGGTATCGGTGGATACAGACAGAATAGATCCGCTGGTAGTGCCGGCCGGCTCAGAATGGGTGGCTTTTAGAATTATGGTGCCGGGTGATGGTTCGATAGAGCCAAACGAACCATTAAATAGCTTAGGCGAGAGTCTAACTTGGTCTGGAGGGGGAGGATCTTTTCAGGAGGTGCTTCCCACGGCGGCTCCAACTCCGACTATTACTCCGACTCCCCTGCCTACGCCAACGCCTACTCTCACACCAACCCCTACGCCTACGTTAACACCAACACTGACCCCCACACCCACTCCAACTTCTGCGGGAATAGACGCCTGGTTTAATGTTATAGATGGGGAAGTTTACAGCGGAGGGAATATTCAGGTTAATGTACCCGGTTCTGCGGGGGAAAATTGTTTGGTGGAGAATTCAACTTTAGACTTAAGCTCTGGAGCAGGCGGGGTGGCAATAAGTGCGGGAAATTTTGGAACCTTATCTCGTGAAAGTCGGAGCCGGAGAGGGAGGGATGTCTCTCATCGGTGGTCAGACTCAGGATATTCGGTAGATTTTCCCTCGGCCATGTCGACATTGGAAGGGCTAAGGCAAAAGTGGGGTTATTATTCTAACTCTACCGAGTTAACGGGATCGGATCTGTCAACGGTGGTCGCCAGCGGTGTTTATAAAAGTACCTCAGAAACATTAACTATCAGCGGTCCGGCAAGTCTTCCCTCTGATGAGGTTAGCGCCATTGTCTTTGTGGATGGCGATTTGGTGATTACTGATAGTTTTACTTCTAATGAGTTGGATAACAATGCAGGGATGAGTGACATTATGGACTTTCGGAAGAATTCCTTAGAGACAGCTTCTTCTTTGGTCTTTATTGTTCAAGGCAATCTTGATATTCAGCCTAGTGCTCGGGTTATTTACGGGATATATTTTGTGAATGGACAGATTTCTACTGGTAATTCTGATAACCGGTTGTTTGTTTTTGGTTCTTTAACATCTTTGCCGGCGGGTTCACTTCAGTTGCAAAGAGATTTAGATGATAACAGTGTTCCCGGGGAAACGGTGATTTCTATGCCCAAGTACTACTTTAGTCTTCTTAACCTGGTTGGGGAGCCTATTATTACCTGGCAGGAAAGTTCTAGGTAATTATTTCCCACCTTCTCTCTTTTTTTAGAAAAGACTTGCGTATTTTTCTACTTTATCTGTATACTCTAGAGAGGATGAAGTTCTTGACTCCTCCGGTTACCACGCACTCTCTATCTGGAGTTTTGGGAAATAATGATTGGTATACTTCCACGGTAGATGTAACCTTGAGGGCTTCGGATATAGATTCGGGACCTAAATCAACTACCTATTGGCTGAATGCTTCCGATCCAGTTACCAAGACTCATACCTCCGGGCAGAATCAGATTGTTAATCCTTCTTTTGAAAACGGGTGGTTTTTTTCTATTAATAATTGGGCGCACAACAGCGGGGCTGGTTTTTGGCAAAGTTGGGTTTTTCATAAGTTTGGCTGGAGATCGGCGGCCATTGGGAATTTACTAAGCGGCGATAAGTTTTTTTACTGGCATAACCGAGGAAGTTTTGTGCCCACGGCGGAAGGCGAGCATTATTCTGTGTCTGCCTGGGTGAAAACCTTTGATATCGGCGGATTGGGGGCCTGGTTTGAGATTTGGGGCAGGGCGGCCGTTGGGGCTGACGATCAACTTATTGCCGCCAGTGGCAAAGTAAATGGAACTGTGGACTGGACTTTGCTGGAACAGTCTTTTACCATGCCGGCGGGTTTTGAGGGTGTCTATGTTAAGCTGGGCATGAAAGATGAGGGCCTGGCGGGCCTGGCCTATTGGGATGGAGTAAGTTTGTACGGCGGGTATTCAGCTTTAACAAGTTTTACGGTTGTTGAAAATGGCAGCCACACGCTTCACTACTACAGTGAAGACAATGCCGGTAATATAGAGAGTGAAAAGACCGCTCCCTTAAAGATTGATACCGTTCCTCCTCATGACTGGAATAATTTTACCTATCTTCCCGGAAGCAATGATCATTCCTATATTGCCTCTATTGAAGTCATTGATGAGACTTCAGGTATTGATGTTTCTACGGCTACCTACCGGTGGTATACAGACCACCAAGATTGGGGTTGGAGTTGTGAATCAGAAGAAGAATGGGACCCGGTGGCGAGTGTTACTCGGGTAAGTGACGGCCTGGCGGCTTCTGATGGAGAAACAACCGAGGTTGAACTAACCACGCCGGAGATTGACTTTGGCAACTCGGCTACGGTGATGCGGGTGCAGTTTAGAGTTGGTGACATGGCGGGTAGCTCCGCGGACAGCCCGGTTTTAACCATTGAAGGGGCGTGGCTTCAGCTTGATGGTGGTTTTCTTTATTCTCAGGGTGAGATTTCCATGACAGCTGCCGCTCCGGCAGGGAAACACAATTCCAACAGTTTGGTATTAAGCGGCGGGCAGATTATTGGTTTTGACACCTCTACTTCTTGGTTGGATACTTCCTATGCGCACAATTTTAGTTCGGCTGCTGGTGTTTCCGATATCTTGGAAGCTTATGATGATCTAAGAAGCCGTGCTTCTTCCCTGCCCGATAATAAGTTGCCCACTTCCAGCGGGGTTTATGTTTTTGATGGGGATTATGTTATTGACCACAATTCCACACCGTCTGGCTTTGAGGGTAATGAATTGGCGGCGGTAATTTTTATTGATGGAGATTTACTGGTAAAAAACGGATATTCTATGGATCCGTCTTCGGCGGTCTTGTTTGTGGTGGAAGATGATGTCGGGATAGCCGGGGCGGTTGAGGAGATAGATGGAGTATTTTTGTGTAATGGAGAGTTTGATACCAACTATGATAATAAGCTGCAAAAGCAGCTAAATCTTAAAGGAGGAATAGTTGCTTTGGGCGGCGTGATTTTGGGTCGTGATCTGGGGAGAAAGGGCTCTCCTTCCAACGGAGAGAGCCCGGCGGAATTAGTTAATTTGCCGGAAAGTTATTTTTTCAATGAAGAATTTGTGCGTCTGGTGGAGTCAAAAACCTCTGCTCACTATGAGTGGAGAGAAGTAGGCCCGTGAACCTCTATTCCAATTTTAAGAATCAGAACCCGGCCAACAAGGCAGGCATCTTAAACATTGGGATTTTAAATCTATTGTCGGTAGTATTCCCACGCCAATATCAATTCTTGGGCTAAATTATAGCCGGTCTTAAAATCGGCTAGTGCCTCCGCTCCCCTGCCCTTTTCTAGTTTTTCCTTTCCTTGCAGGTAAAAACTTTCTACGCTGACGGTGGGGATATTTTTCTTTTTCATTTGTAGTATTGTTTCCGAAAGCATCAAGGCGGCCTGGTTGGGGTTGGTGGTAAGCAGTGTTTTCGGGATGATCGGAGTAATAGGGGTAGGGATTTGTGTAGGTGTGGGTTCCGGGTTAGGCGTCGGTTTGCTTTGTTTGTTGATCAAGTCCAGCCGCGAAGCAAAATTATTTAGGATGCGGCTGGTTAAGGTCCAAAACCTGCTTTGGTTGGGCTGAGGTTTTTGGGCTTTGTTGTACTGGTGGATTACTGTACAGAAGAATGCCGTTAGAATTAGAATAAATAGAAGCAGGAGAATACCAATTCCCTTTTTGTTATACCTAATGCGCAGTTGGGGAGAAAATTTTCCGGGCATGTGCCTTTATTCTATCATCCAAAATTTAAATAACCAAGATTTTTCTGTGTTTGAAATTTATCATTTGGACTTGGTTTAACATTTGGCGTTTTTTTAATTGGCCGTTTCGCGACCTCTCCCCTCCTTCAAGGGCATAGTCCTGCAAGAAAAGAAACTACCGCTTCCTGGGCGGTGGAGCTTCACAATTGAATTATGGCTGGGACATAAATGTCTAGAATCGTTGTAGTAGCGCAATTTATTGCGCGCTCTTCGCGCGGACTAAAGTCCGCTATTACAGGCGAAACAGGGAATTATGCAGGGAATTATGTCCCGGTCACAATTGAATTTTGAAATTATGTTCTGGACACCGCACACAGTTTGATTGACTTTACCCCTGTATAGTTGTTATTCTTTTACCAAGGCGTTTTTTTACGCTCTTCTGACTAATTATGGTTGACCTATCTAAAGTGAAAGATGGCTTGTTAAATAAAGGATTGCGGTCGACTGCATTGCTAAAGGGCTCGAAGAGAAAATTTCTCTATTTAGGTGCCATCCTTTTTGTTCTTGTAATTTTTTTAATTCCCATAAGAAGAAAGTTTTTGATTAATCGTTTAGCCGAATGGAGAGGGTTGGGGGCAGGGAATCTGGTACCCAACTCTTCGTTTGAAAAAGGATCTGGGGGAATGCCCGAAGGCTGGAGGCGGGTGTCGGGAAGTGTTCAAGGGGTGTTTGATGATAGGGGTGAAGTTTTGCAGGCGGCGGCTGCTAATTTTACCCGTAATGATGAAACCGCTGTAATGTACGGGACACATGAAATTGCCTTGGTTGGTGACGGGTCGTATGATGTTGACAATCTCTTTGCTCTTGACGTTGAAGTGTCCTTTACCGCTCCCTCCGGTCTTATTAAAACAGTGGCTGCTTTTTATGATGGTGATGATAATTGGCGGGCGCGGGTTTATGTTGATGAAACTGGTACTTGGTCTTGGAGTTCCTCGTCATCGGAGGGCAGTCTTAACGGGGAGGGAGGAAATTTCTTTGCTCAATCATCGAATTTGCGGGGTATGCTCAGGAAGCATAGTCAAAATTCAAGGCAATTGGTAACCGATGATGGACAAACGTTTATTAATGTTGCTGATACTGCTTATTTCTTTTTTACGCCGTCGGAAACAGATTGGAGGGAGTATTTACGTCAGGATGCGGATCATGGTATTACCTCGATTAGGAGTGACGCCTTGGGCGGAGGTTTAAGTTGGGATATGTATTGGACTGATGATTCAAGGACTCAGTTTGATCTACCTAATTTCCAGAATATGGACGAGAGAGTTCAGTGGTTGCTTGATAATTATCCGGATATTCAGGTGCAGGTGAAATTATTGCCAGGTCCCAGCAGTTACGGGGCTGATGAGGCTGTTTGGCCGACGTTACCCCAATCGGTTCGCGAGAATCTGTTGAGTTATATGATTAGTCGCTGGGCAGCTTATCCCAATCTTTTTTTTGAGGTGACCAATGACACTCGATGTTCTTCTGCCTATCCAAATACCCGCAGTATGGCAGATGAAGTTGGTAATTACTTTCTTGCTCATGACCCTTGGCGACACCTGATATCGTTTGGCCCCACACGCGATGCAGAGTTCTGTTTTACTGAGGCTGATTGGGTGGGTTATATCGCTTTAGAGACATCCTACGATTTGTCAGCCGACTGGGTTGATAACTACATTTCGGAGCCGTTGCATGTTTTTAGTGAAGAAGATTATTATGAAACCTACAATACACCTCTTCATCCACGGTATTTCTATAGAAGGTTAGTTTGGTCTTGGTTGCTTTCTGGCGGTTCTGCTACCTATGGCGGCGATTGGGACACCCTAACTCCTTATTCACAGTCAGATCTATCTGGGATGGATTCTTTTCCTTATATTGTTTCTTATTTCCGAGAACGGGGGATAGATCTGGCTTTGTTTACGCCTGATGATAGTTTGGCCGCGCAGATTAATGCGCCTTCTCCGGAGGGGAATAGCGGGCCAAGCAGAGCTCAGGTAGCTCGGCGTGAATATGATGAGTTTCTTATTTATGTCCCCAATTCGGAGGATGGTGAGGTGTCCGGTTTTTTGGAGGGAACAAGGTCTAGTGCGGAGAGGAGTCGGCAGGAAGCGGCACTTAATACGGATGTTACGCCCGAGATTCAGTTAGATCTACGGAGTGCCTTGGGGGAATTTACGGTAGAATGGTATCGTCCCTATGATGGCTTGGTGCAAACTGGCGGAGTGGTTAATGGCGGTGATTACCGTCAGCTTACTTCTCCGTGGCGGGGGTATGATGTAGTTGTTAGATTGGTTTTAAGTGCTTCTGCTACTCCTACGCCGATACCTACCCCCTCCCCCTCCCCTACTCCGGCTCCTTCTTGTGAATTTACCTGGCCGGCGCAGCCGGCGCATAGTGGAGATAGTGCCGTTAGGATTCATGGGAATAGCAGTAGTGCAGATTGCCGAATGGAGATGATAGAGGCAGTAGAAGTATCCCCGAGCAGCTGGTACGATTTTGGGGGATGGATTAGGACAATAGGCCTTTCGGGAGAAGCGCGCTATCGGTTGATTTTTTATTCGGATGAGGCGGGAGAGAATGAGATGGGTTTTGCAGACACGCAGGGGATAAGCGGGACAACAGAAAATCCGGATGAAAACGGGTATGTTGAGGCAAGCCGGAGTGTTATGCCTCCAGGGAGTGCGCGGTCGGTGCGGGTGCAGGCTGTCCTAAATGGCTCGGGGACGGCCTGGTTTGATGATGTCTGGTTAAATCAGGTAGGTGGTCCAACCCCATCACCGACTCCATTTTTGTCATCGACGCCTAGCCCCACCCCAACTCCTCCCGAGTGTACCTATGAGGTCAGCAGCAATGCAGAGCTTGCCAGTGCCAACAGTGCTGTACAGGCGGGAGAAGTGGTTTGTTTGCATGAGGGTTCATATTCTACACCGATTGAACCCCTAAATTCAGGTTCGTCCGGGTACTATATTACCTATCGCTCCTTTACTGGGGAAGAGCCAGTTGTTACCGCACGGTCGCATCTGGATGATAAAAGCTATTTGGTAATTAGCGGTATCAGTCTTGCTTCTGATGGTCATACTTGGTTAAGCACCAATGCCAATTCTCACCATGTAGAGATAATCAACTGCAGTTTTGATTCCTCGGAGGGGGGGAGTTGGAATGGGATTTATCTTTACTATTCGGAGTACATTACCCTGCGAGGGTGTAAGTTTGGCAGCTGGTGGTATGGTAATGCGATTACGGTCAGTGGGGGCTCGCATATTTTAATTGAAGGCAACGATTTTTCTCAGGCGGCGGCTGATCATGGATTGGTGATTCTCGGGGCTTCCCATTCGGTTATTCGCAACAACTATTTTCGCAATCCCTGGGATCGGGCTATTTCGGCAAGGTGGACAGGTGACGAAGTTGCCGAGAATGTTTTGATAGAAGGTAATTTGTTTATCGATAACGATTGGAACAGGCTTGATCCGCACCCGGGCGAAGGCTCGAGTCGCGGCTCTATCCAGACGATGAAATTTGATGTTTCCAGGGGGATATTTAGAAATAATCTTTTGGTCCTTTCTAATCAGGGCAAAGACTATGAATATCACTCTAATATCTCTATGGCCACATACGGTGATGCTCATTATCTGGAGCATTTAAGAATTTATCACAATACTATGCATAGGAATAAGGGTAATACTCTTTGGTTTTCCTTTTTACCGGATCGAGATGAATATGTTTATGGGGATGATAATCGGGTCAAGAACAATATCATCACCCAGTATAACCTCCGCCCGGAGTACACCGATTATTCCATAAATATTGCCAGCAGTAGTCTGCCCTGGCAGACTTTCCGTTTTGAAAATAACCTCCTTTGGGATACAGACAAACAGGAGACTATTTATATAGATGATGCCGGCAGTGCTCAGTCGGTGACTACTGCCGAGGCTAACCACGCCGAGCAGTTTAGGGATAACCATTTTGCCGCCCCAATTTTTGTTGATGATTCTATTTTGGATGAGGCCGATCTGCGGCCCGAGAGTTATAATTTAGATAATTTAAGGGATTTCTTTTGTGCCTTGTCTCTTCAAGATTCTAGTCCGGGAAGACGGGAAGCGGCTCCCATAAGTGTAGTAACTCAGTCGGTTAGCGGAGCAACAAGTATTCCCGTGGACGATGCCTTTTACTTTTCTAATGGCAACGGGGTAGTCGCTGGAGATGGTCTTGTTTTTGCCTCTGGTGATTTTGCTGTGGTAAGTGAAATTCCCGATCAGAATACACTTGTTGTGGACAGGCCGGTTTCGGTTAGTGAGGGAGAGGGTGTTTATCTGTCGGTGGCTGGTGTTGCCCCAGATGTAGGTGCCTATGGCTGCCGTGCTCTTTCTCCTACTTCTACTCCTACTTTCACTCCAGCGCCTACTGGTGGGGGGCCGGGGGCGACGGCTACTCCACATCCAACCTCGCCCCCGGCGGCAACTTCCACACCGGCGCCAAGTTCAACTCCTTTGCCGAGTCCTACGCCGGAATTAACAACTACGCCGGAGCCGACATCTCCACCGGGGCCGACATCTCCACCACTGCCAACTTCTACTCCGGCGCCCACTCCCACGCCGTTTCCAGCCTGTGAAGATCAGACCTACCCGGAGTGCTTTGGTGAGTGCGTGGGGGTTTCTATTTTTCGCAGATGTCTTAATTTTAATCATTTTATTAATTTAGCAATTTCCTGGGCGGTGTTGTTGGCGCCTCTTTTCTGTTTGGTGCGGCTGGCTATTGGGATCCTGGGCTATATGACGGCTACGGGAGATACCAAGAAAATGGAAGAATCCAGGACGACGATGGTTTATGCCCTAGGGGGCTTAATTTTAATCGGTGTAGCCTGGGTATTCTTGAGACTGGCCAACATTTTTACTCTCCCCTTCTCCGGCTGGCAGATGTGGTTTGGAGGATGAGCTAAGTTTTTTATGCTTGACATTTCCTGTTTGGAAAAGGTAGGATGATGTAGGATGCCCGTTAAAGAATGGTTTTAGCGGGTGGTTTTTGATTGATCCGATCCGTGTTGGATCGGATGTTATTAAATGATGCAATTTTTTGGTTTGGACTTTGGTACGCACACTCTTAAGGCGGTGGAGTTGAGTTACTCTAAGGGTGGTAAGCCTCAACTGGTTGCTTTTGGTTCTGTTCCGGCGCCGGAGAAAAGCATAGAATCTGATTCCTCCATTGATCAAGCGGATTTAATTAAATCAATTAAAAGCCTTCTAAAAGAAAGCGGGGTTAAATCCCGCAAAGTGGTCACCGCTTTCCCTGAGTCTAAAATTTTTAGTCGGGTTATTGAATTTCCGCCTTTAAGCGGGCAGGAATTAAATAATGCCATTGAATGGGAGTCGGAGCGATTTGTCCCTTTACCAAAAGATAAGGTAAAAATTAGTTGGATGATTTTGGAAGAAGGTCAAAAACCGCAGGGGGAAAATTCACCCGGGAAAAAAATGAGGATATTTCTGGTGGCAGCCCCCCTGGATTTAGTTGAACGCTACCTAAATATTATGGAAGGAGCGGGTTTAGAACCGATAGCTTTTGAGTCGGAAATAATTGGGGTGGTAAGGGCTTTGTCTTTGGGTATGCAGGAAGGGCCGACAACTTTAATTATTTCTCTGGGAGCAAAGACTACTGATCTGTGCATTGTTGACGGCGGCATAATTCAGTTTACGCGGAGTATCGGGACAGGCGGCGTAGCTCTGGCCAGGGCTATTGAGCGAGAATTGGGATTTGAGCTGAGTCAGGCCGAAGAATATAAACGAGCCTATGGTCTTTTGGAAGATAAGTTGGAAGGGAAAATATTGAAAGTGGTTAAACCGGTTTTTGATATTATTGTTAATGAAATCGAAAGGGCGGTTATTTCTTACCAGACTAAGATGCCCATGCGGCCGGTTAAAAGGGTTGTCCTTACGGGGGGAACATCTCAATTGCCTGGGGTGGTGGTGTATCTGGCAGAAAGTTTGGGCATTGAGGTGCAAATTGGCGATCCCTGGATTGGTATTTCTGTGCCGCCTCAATTTGAGACCGAAATTCATTCTCTGGAAAACCAAACCCGATATGCGGTGGCTGTGGGTTTGGCTCTCAAGAAGTTTGAGAGATAATTGTGCTGATTAAGATAGAATGTCCTTTTTTAAATGACCAAAACTTTCCCGTGTTGCGTCCGCTTTCAGGGCGGGGAAGCTTTACAGTAAAATAAATGGCAAAGAGGGTTTTTGTTTTGAGTTGACTGTAGAAATTGGGTCGATAAGGCATTTTGTGCTTTGGTTTTCTTCTGGGATATGCTTGACAAGGGAATTAATCTTTTACCTCAGGATATTCAGGAAACGGAGCGTCAGCGCTTGGCGCTCCGTAAGACGAGCATTTTGGGGGCGGGTGTTTTGGCGGTGACCGCGGGACTGGTTCTTTTAGTGTTCTCTTATCGCAACCGGGTGGAAGAGAGTTGGTTTTCACTGCGGGAAGAGATTGCTGCCAAAGAGGCGGTAATTAATCAGGAAGAAAACCGTCGCCTGGAAGCTAAACTGGTTGTTGTTAGAAGTAAAATTGATAATCTAAAGAGCTACTTTGATAAGCAGACAGACTTTGCCTCTTTTTTGGAGGTTTTTTTTACCAAAATTCCGTCTGGTGTGGAAATGGTTGCCTTAAGTGAAACAGACCTGCCTGATGGTCAATGGGAATTTTCCGGAGTGGCTGATAGCTTGGATAGACTGGAAGTGTTTGTTGATAATTTGAAGTCTTGGGATAAAGTAGGTGAGGTAGAGGTCAAAAGTTTGTCATATAAGGTGGAGAAAAGCTCAATGCCCTTTGAATTGATTATCACAAGAAAGGATAGTTAAGTTAATTGATTTCTGATGTCTGCTTGGGCTGTTGATGCCGACCTTAAAACGGAACATTCCCGTTTGAGTTTTAAGCGGGCAGACTAGCTTGTTTTGGGTTGGTTATAGAAGCGCAGGTAATTGAAGATTTCTATGCGGACCTTTAGATTTAAGCAGTCTCCTAAACTTCTTTTGTTTTTTTGCGTCTTCACTATGGTAGTGGTTATTTTCTTTATTGTTTATCCTTGGGTTAAGGAAATTGTCTCTATGCGGGCTGATATGGTGAAGGAGAGAGCTTTATTGGAACAAAAGCTTATTCCCAAGGAGAAGGCTCTCCAATCGTTAAATGAAGAAGATTTAGACAAGATGATTTTACAGTTGGAAGAAGCTTTGCCGTCTTTCCCTTATGAAGTTACGGCCCTGTCCGTACTTGAGTCAATTGCCGTCGCCTCTGGGGTGAACTTGGGTGGTCTAAATGCCGCGGTGGCGGGTACTGGTTCGGTTGCCGGGGTGGATGCGGTTGTTGTGCCGTTGTTAGCAGACGCGGACAGATCGCATTTGGTTGCCTTTTTAAAAAATCTTGATCGGGCTAAAAGAGTTTTGGCTCTTGAGCAGATATCGTTGGAGACGGATGGAGCAGTACTTCATATGACGGCACAGGCGCTTGCTCCTTATTGTGAAGTTCCAGGTGAGTTGGGTCGGGTGGAGGATCCCCTGCCTCAATTGACCGCCGCTGACGAGGAGGTTTTGAATAAGGTTTCTCAACTAAATCTTTACGGGGTTTCTTTATCCAGGGAAGGACAGCAGGTTCCCGCCGGGAAAGAAAATCCTTTCTAATCTTTCTCTTCGGCCTCTTTTACGTTAAGGAGGATGCGTTTTTTCTCCTGAAGGGCGATCACGTTTAAAAGATTACGGATGGATTTAACTGTCTTACCTCCCTTGCCGATAACCAGGGCGATGTCCTCGGGGTGAATTTTAGCCGTAAAGGTGACCACATTTCCCTCTTCACTTTCCTCTTTTTGGATGTCTATGGAGTCGGGGTGTTTAACGATGTGTTGTAGGATAAATTCAAGTAGTTCCTGCACCGTGATTATGATATTAATATACTATTGTTCTTCAGTTCTTATTATCAGTATTTATTCGAATCATTAGTAGGCATTCGTCCATTGGTGTCATATTGCCAAGATTTTTCTTACGCCCTCACTCATCTGTGCTCCCTTACCTGTCCAGTATTCAAGACGATCCTTTTTGTATTCTAGGCGGGGCGGGTTTATCTGAGGGTTGTAATGCCCGATGGTCTCTAAACAGCGCCCGTCGCGTTTGCGGCGTGCGTCAATTACAACTATACGGTAAGAGGCGTAATGTTTTCGTCCTGTGCGGGACAGACGGATTTTAAGCATGTAGTGAATTCTATAATTTCTCCTCCCATTTTTCAAGTGCGTCTTTGGCGGCCTGGATTTCAGCCTGTTGTTTACTGTTCCCCTCTCCAACTCCCATTAGTTTTTTGCCGCAGAAAACCGCCGCCTTAAAGTGCTTGGCATGGTCGGGACCCCATTCGTCGATTATCTTATAGGTTGGAGTAATTGACAAGGATTCTTGAGTTATTTCCTGGAGGTGTGATTTGGCGTCTTTATAAAGTTTTTGAGCGATAATGGTTTCTAGACGCGGGAGCAGGAATTTTTTAACAATTTCTGTGCATTTTTTAAGGCCGCTTTCCAGATAGCAGGCGCCCAGTAAAGCCTCAAAGGTATTGGCCAGAAGGTGCTCGGATTGTCTGCCGCCGCCTTCTTCTTCCCCCTTGGACAGGAGCAAATACTCTCCAAGTTTGAGTTCGGCGGCAGTCTGCGCTAGAACCCGGGTATTTACAATTGAGGAGCGGTAGTTGGTGAGTGTACCTTCGGGCTCGTCGGGATATTTGCGGAATAAATAGTCGGAGACAATTAGCTCCAAACAGGCATCACCGAGAAATTCCAGTCTCTCATTGGATCCGAGATGGAAATCACGGTGCTCGTTAAGATATGAGCGATGAACAAATGCGTTGAGGAGCAGATCCTTATTTTTAAACTTTAGATTAATTTTTGATTCCAGTTCTAAGAGATTCACGGAGATATTTTACTATCTAACATTTTGTCATTTGGCACTTCATAAGTACTTTATGGGTAGGTCATAAAAATGACAAATGGTCAAATGATAAATAGATGGATGGATATATTTTTCATTTTTCTTCCCCCATCTTTTCTACTATTGTCCCCAATACCCCGTTGATAAACTTGGAGCTGTTCGCGCCGCCGAATTCCTTGCCCAATTCTACAGCTTCGTCTATAACAACTTTGCGGGGAGGTGCTTTTTCTTGGGTGAGCTCTGATAAGGCCATTCTTAGTACGGTTAAATCCACAATGGCAATTTGGTCCAGCGGCCACTCCGGAGCCGCCTGCCCAATGATTTTGTCAAAATGGCGATGGTATTTTATGACCTGATGGATAATTTTCTTGGCCAAATCTGCATCTAGGACATTTCCCGGCTGTTGACGAAAATCTGCGATCTGTGTCTTATAGACCAGCCGTGCCTCTTTTACTAGGCTTCTTTTTTCTTCTTTGCTCAGCTTTTTCTTTAGTTTGTAATTACTGGCCCAGGCAAAAAGCACTTTTAGGGCCAGTTGGCGTGCTCTATGGCGGGGATCTGTTGATTTTTTCATAATTGCACAGTTGCATAGTTGAACTCTTAAATGCTTCAGCTATGGCCGCATTTGCTTTTGGGTTTGATTGCAGCAGCAGATTCTTGCCGTGTGCCGAATGGTACTGCGGCTAGTCCGCAATCTTAAGCGCGCAGTAGGCCTGTAATTCAGTGATTAAAATAGGAGCCGCTTCTTGAAAAGGGCGAATTCGTGAAATGTCAAATTAAAAATGCCAAATGCCAAACCAAATCCAAATGACAAATCTTAAACAAGGACCAAATCACAATTTCTAAACTCTAAATACGGGAAAGTTTTGATTATTTAAATTCTGAATTCTGAATCCTGAATTTAGAATTTGTTTGTAATTTGGTGCTTGGTCATTTATGATCTCTCCTTACTTCAGCTATGCGGCTTATGTAGCCAGGTAGCTATGTTTTATCCTCTTGCTTGGTCTTTACTGCCTGTTTTCCCTTGTAAAAACCACAGTGTGGGCAGACTCGGTGGGGTAATTTCAATTTGTGACAGTTCGGGCACTCCGTATACAACTCTCGCTTCTGCTTTTTTCTCCAAGCGGATCTTCGGGTGCGAGTGCGGTGTTTGGATGGTTTCTTTTTTGGTACTGCTCCCATGAAGAAAAGCCCAAAGCTCAGAGCGCAGAGTCCAAGACTACAGTTTAAAGCTGGAAGCTTTACCGGTCTTCAGCCTTTCCCTGATAATTTTGCATTTTATGCTCTGTGTTTTGCGTCTAATAAATTCCGTTGTAATTCACTCTGATGTCAGTTGCCGTCATAGCTAGTCGCAATTTTAATTCAAACTTTGACTTTTGTCAAAAAGGATACTCCGGTTATTCCATAATTTCTGGTCTCTTCAAGGTTTAGCCCGATGAGGGGTGGAACCTTGGTATCCTTGTGGTGCAGGTAAACTACCAAACCGTTTAACTTTAATTTTTCCGGCATTTTAGCTAAGGTATGGGTTATATTCAGTTCATAAGGCGGATCGGCAAAAATAAGGTGGTATTGGTTGGGCGGGCAGGAAAGAAGAAAGTTGTCGGCACTCATCCGGTGTATTTTAGTTTTGCCGAGGAAGGTTGAGTATTTGGCGTTTTGTTTTATGGAGCGGCAGGCTTCAATGCTGATATCAACAAAATCCACCCAACAGGCGCCGCGGGAGAGCGCTTCCAGCCCCAGGGAACCGGATCCGGCGTAAAGGTCAAGCACGCGGGCATTTTTAACCGCCTCATTGATAATGCTAAAAATAGCCTGCCGAACCATTCCCTTGGTCGGACGAAGGTCTGGGACCGGCGGAATATGTAGTTGCTGTCCTTTGGCAAGACCTGCAGTGATGCGCACGATTAAAGCGTAGAGCTTAAGGTTCAAAACTAAAAGTTACAGCGCAAAACTCAATGCGGTTGGCAGTGATCAAATGGTTCAGTTGCCTGATTAGTTTAATCACTTTGGATTGTGATTTTGCGCTTTACACTTTATCTGCCTATATTCTATCACAGCTTTTCTTGTTTTCTCGATCAATTCCAAATTTTCTAAACTGGCCAATTTTAGATCCCAGAAACCGTGTTGTTTAGTACCGAATAACTCACCGGGGCCGCGTATTTTAAGGTCAATTTCTGCCAATTTTAGTCCGCTTTCATATCTTTCCAGTGCTTTAAGACGTCTCTTGTGTTCTAAAGATTTTTTGGAGGTAAAGAGGAGACAGTAGGCCTGTTGTCCTCTTCTGCCAATGCGGCCGCGCAGTTGATGTAAAGACGCCAGGCCAAAACGTTCTGCGGCCTCAATGACCATTATGTTGGCTCCGGGGATATCCAAGCCTACTTCCACCACCGGGGTGGATACGAGGATGTCAATTTTTCTTTGACGGAATTTGTTTAAAACATCAGTCTTTTGGGCGCTTTTCTGCCGGCCGTGAATAAGCCCCAGCTTTAATTCTGGAAAAGTTTCCTTTTGCAGTTTTTGAAATTCTACGGTAGCCGCTTTGACCGACTGCAGGGTCTCGGCTTCGGATTCTTTGATTAAAGGGCAGATGATAAATGCCTGATGGTTGTGGGTTAAAATCTGTTCTTTAATCCAGGCCAGGGCGGCCTGACGTTTAAAAGAAGGAACAACCCAAGTCTTTACCGGTTTCCGGCCGGGAGGCATCTCGTCTAAGATGGATAGGTCTTGATCTCCATACAAGGTTAGGGCTACAGATCTTGGTATTGGGGTGGCGGTTAGGCTTAAAATGTGCGGCAGGGCTATAGGGGCTGTTCCTTGCCGAGAAGGATTCCTGTTTAAAAAGTTTTCCTCCATTGCTTTTTTAACTAATTTGGCTCGTTGCTTTACCCCAAACCGGTGTTGTTCATCGATGATTACCAGTCCTACCTTGGAAAGTTGAGACTGGTCGTAGAGCAGGGCGTGTGTGCCGACAATGATATCGCCTAAATCTGACTTTAATTTGCCGGGTTTATGTGTACGAGTAAAGATTTGTATTTTTATGGGTGCCTGGGAAAAAATTTCACTTAAAGTTTGATGATGCTGCTCGGCCAGAATTTCTGTAGGGGCCATAAAAACTGCCCGGAATCCGCTTAGGCAGGTAGCATAAGCGGCAATAGCCGCAACTACGGTTTTGCCCGAGCCGACATCTCCCTGTAAAAGTCGGTTCATGGGGGCTTTTTTTTGCAGGTCTTCTAAAATTTCCTGACTGAGGCGTTTTTGGGCAGATGTAAGCTCAAAAGGAAGGGTACTGATAAGAGAGTTGATTTTATTTTTTGTTTGCCTAAGATCTAGTTGAAAGATTGATTTTCTCTTTTCCCAGTTCTTCCGCCGAGCTAAAGTTTTTAATTGCAAATAAAAGAGTTCGTCAAAAGCTAGGCGGTAACGGGCTAGTTTCATTTGGCGGCGATTTTTGGGAAAGTGGATCCAGTAAAGTGCCTGGGGTAAAGAAAGGAGTTGAAATTTTTCCCTTAATTTATCGGGCAGGGGGTCTGTCAACAGTTTTGTTGAGGGTGACACCCCATTTATCCTATTTAAAACTGCTGCAATTCTTGATCTGAGCCATTTGGAGCTAATTCCTTCGGTTTCGGGGTAGATGGGAATTAGTGCGCCCGTGTGGATTGTTTGCTTTGGCGGTTCCCCGGCAGGTTCAAATTGAGGGTTAATTAGGGTGAGTTGCTGGTTAAAAGGGTTTGTTTTCCCCGAGAAATGATATTCTTTGTTAATTTTTAGAGAGCGGGTGACCCAGGGCTGATTCCACCAAACTGCCTGAATAAAACCGGACTGATCTTTGATGAGGACGGAAACAAAATGTTTCCCGGTCTTGGTGTGTTTTTGGGAAACTTGACTTACGGTTCCGGTTATTGTCACTTTCTCCCCTGCTCTCACCTGATTGATGGGTTTTATCTGTGAAAAATCTTCGTATCGACGAGGAAAATGGTAAAGTAGATCTTTAACAGTTCTAATTTCTAATTTTTCTAGCTTTTTGGCTTGGGCGGGGCCGATGAGGGGGATTTGGTCTACGGGATCAGAAAGTTTCAGCATAATTCAATTTTAGCATATTCTCCATGAATTCCTGCCTAGCCGGCGGGCAGGCGTAGATGGGGTAGCGGCAATGCCTCAGTGCGGCATTGGTGGTTGGAAGAAACTATTTGAAGATTCTGCCATCTTTTTTCTAGCGGGCAAATAAACTAATGAGCGGCAAAAGAACCATGGAAAGAAGGGTGATGAAGATAAGAATAGTCCATAATTTTTGGTATTGATGGAAAAACTGCATAGATCTTGAATTTATTTTATTTAAATTAACCCGGATAGCCCAGTATAAATAAAATTATAGCCGGGATATAACTTTAAGATTAAGCTGTGAATCTCCCTCGATAGGGTCTCGATAGGGTGACACCCTTTTCAAGGGTGTCACCCTATTTGTGTTGATACTGAAAGCCATTCATTTGTCCCCTGACCGATGCCTTTCTGGATCATGCGTAATATTGGATTTGAGATTCTGCTCTTAAAAGCAAAATCTCAAACACGTTAGATCCTGCATGAAGCCGTTAACTATTATGCCACTATTTTTACAAATTTCCTTTTGCCAACTTTAATTACGGGCTTTTTGGTTGCATCTACGGTGAGTTCTGTGCTTGTTATTTTTTCTCCATTTACTTCTACTCCGCCCTGTTTAATTAGCCGCTTGGCTTCGGCTTTACTGGAACAGAGATTGTAGACAGCCAGCAAATCTACGATATTGGTTTTATTTTTCTTAACTTTAATTATGGGAATTTCCTGAGGTATTTGGCCTTCTTGGACCACTTTTTTAAAGAAAGCTTCGGCCTTTTCGGCTTCTTTTTCTCCGTGGTAAAATTTCGTTACCGTATAAGCGAGGAGTTTCTTTATTTCCATAGGGTTTTCTCCCTGATCCAACTGTTCTTGAAAATTGGAAATTTCTTCTTGCCCATAATCGGTGCACATCATGAGGTAGTTGATGATTAATTCGTCTTTTACAGACATTAGTTTTCCGTACATATCTTTTGGTGAATCCCAAACATTAATGGTGTTGCCCAAACTTTTACTCATCTTGCGGCCGTCGGTACCCAAAAGCAAAGGACAGGTGAAGACAAGTTTTTCTTTGTTTTTTAGCGATTTCATTAGGTTCCTGCCGGCAAGCATATTAAATGTTTGATCGGTTCCTCCAATTTCGGCGTCCACATTCATGGCCACGGAGTCATATCCTTGCATCAACGGGTAAAAAAATTCGTGCAAGTAAATTGGCCTGTTTTGTTTAATTCTTTTTTGAAACATGTCGCGTTCAAGCATTTGTTGAACGGTAAAGTGTGAAGCCAGTTCAATTAAATCACCAAAGGCCAGTTTTGACAGCCAGGTGCTGTTAAATTTAATTTCGGCCGGATTATCTCCTTTAAAGTCTATTAATATAGAGACTTGGTCTCTGTATGTTTGGGCATTTTTTTTAACTTCTTGGGGGGTCATTTGTACTCTGGCGGCCGTCTTATCGGTGGGGTCGCCGATCATGCCGGTGAAATCGCCGATCAGAAATATAACTTTGTGACCGAGGTTTTGAAATTCTCTTAGTTTACGTAAAACTACGGCGTGTCCGAGATGAATTTGCGGGCCGGAGGGATCAACGCCTATATAAATGGAAATTTGCTTGCCGCCAGTCAGCATTTTTTCGGCCGCCTCTTTTGATGGATAGATGGAGTCGATGTTGTAAGATAGAAGATGGTCAAGTTGTTGTCGGGTTGGCTGTTTAATTCTCACTGTAAAGATTATAGCGGTTAGATTTTAATAGGGCAAGTTGATTGTTTGAGAAACTTGTTTGGTCTTTGTATAATCTTAAGGACAGTGAAATTATTCGGACGTACGCGTAAAAAAACACAATATTGGTTGGCAAGAGTGGGGCGTAAAAAGAGAAGAAAAAATGCCAAAGCTGTTCGGGCGCGAAGACTGCGAATTTTGTCCTGGGCGGCTATGGTTGGCTTTTTTGTAATTCTTGCTGGTTTAATTTGCGGTGTCATTCTTATTGCCTATTTTTCTAAAGATCTCCCCTCCCCCACTCAATTGTCCCAGCGCCAGGTTCCCCAGTCGACAAAAATACTGGCTCGAGATGGAAGGCTGTTATACGAAATTTATGCCGAAGAAAGAAGAACGCTGGTGGAGCTCAAAGATATTCCCCAGTGTTTAATAGACGCCACTCTGGCCGCGGAAGATGCCGATTTTTACAAACACCGGGGCGTTGATTTTAGGGGTATAGTCTACAGCCTCTACCGGATTGTTTTTGCCCGTTCTCTGCAAGGGGGGTCAACTATTTCCCAACAGTTGGTAAAGAATGTGCTTTTAAGTCCCGAACGAACTTTGGTCCGAAAAGCCAAGGAGCTTATTTTGACTTTGGAAGTTGAGCGCCGGTACACTAAAGATGAGATTTTGCAAATGTATTTTAACGAAGTTCCTTATGGAGGTCAGGCTTGGGGCGTGGGGGCGGCTTCGGAAATGTATTTCGGCAAAAGTGTAAAGGATATTACTCTGGCTCAGGCGGCGCTTTTGGCTGGTCTGCCTCAGTCGCCCACTCTTTATTCTCCGTATGGCGCTTATCCAGAAAATGCCAAGGCGCGCCAAGAATATGTCTTAAACCTGATGGTTAAGCATGGCTTCATAAAACCTGAAGAGGCGGAGGAGGCAAAAAAAGCGCCTTTGGGAATTTTACCTCGCGGAAATAGTATTAAGGCTCCTCATTTTGTGATGTATGTTAAAGGCAGGCTGGTGAACGATTTTGGTGAGAAGATGGTGGAGCAGGGGGGGCTGAGGGTTTGGACAACACTGGATTTAGATCTGCAAGAGATTGCCGAAAATGAAGTTAAGTATCAAATTGACCGTCTAGCTCAGGTAAATGCCCGCGCTGGCAATGCCGGTCTGGTGGCGGCCAATCCAGAAAATGGTGAAATTTTGGCCATGGTTGGCTCGCGTGATTATTTTGATGTGGAGCATGACGGGAATGTTAATGTTACCCTGGCCAATCGCCAGCCGGGGTCGTCAATTAAACCGATTATGTATGTAACGGCATTTAAAGCGGGGTATACTCCGGCCACCTTTCTGTCTGATATCTATACCTGTTGGGATTCTCCCGACGAGAAATTTTGCCCTACCGAGTCTGATGGTAAGTATTGGGGGCCAATGCTTCTCCGTGATGCTTTGGCCAATTCCCGCAATATCCCGGCGGTAAAGATGCTGCAGATGGTGGGGATCCAGAATACAGTTGACATGGCTCATCGTTTGGGGATTACCACGCTTAATGATGTTGATCGGTATGGGCTTTCTTTAACTTTGGGTGGAGGTGAGGTTAAACTAATTGATATGGTGCAGGCGTTTTCGGTCTTTGCCGCCGGCGGGGTTAAGCATGACTTGATACCGATAACAAAGGTTCTAGACAGTAAGGGTAAATTAATTAAGGATTATTCTCAAAGCCAAGGCAAGAGGGTTTTAGAGGAGAAGTATACCTATCTTATTAATGATATCTTGTCCGATAATATTGCTCGGCAGAGGCTTTTTGGCGCCCGCAACATGTTGGAAATCGGACGCCCGGCGGCGGTTAAGACCGGCACTACCAATGATAATCGCGATGCCTGGTGTATTGGTTATACTCCTCAGCTGGTTGCCGGGGTGTGGGTGGGCAATAACGATAATTCGCCTATGTCCCCAACTATCCAGGGGTCCACCGGAGCAACTCCTATTTGGCACCACTTCATGCGCCAGGCGTTGGAAGGTCGGGAGGTGAAAACCTGGGGGAGACCCAAAGAGATTATTGAAGTTGCCGTGGATTCGCTTTCGGGTAAATTGCCTCAGGAAGGCAGACAATTCGGTAAGCGGAAGGAAATTTTTATCAAAGGCACCCAGCCGACGCAGGTTGATGATTTTCATGTGGTGGTAGATGTCTGTAAAGGCAAGGAATTATTGGCTACTGATTATCATAAAGATCATGGTTTGGCTAAAGAAAAAACCTATATTACTCTTAAGGAAATCAATCCTTCCTGGCAGCCTTATACCAACAAGTGGATGGAAAAACATAAGGGTTACGGCAAGCCTCCTACTGAGTATTGCCCTATTGAGGAGGATGGCAAAGAGGTTGACGAGCCGATTGTGGAGATTGTTTCTCCCGAGGATAAAGAGGAGCTTCAGGTCTATGGATTTGAAGTAGAGGCTAAGGCCTATTCTAATTCCACCATCACCAGCGTGGAGTTCTACTGGGACGATGTATTGGTAAAGGAAATAACTTCAGTCCCCTATAGAGTCAAATATGCCCTTTCTATGAATGAGGAGGGAAAACATGAGATCACAGTTAAGGCTTTTGATAGTGAAGGTGATGAGGGATCGGCGGCAATTACCGTAATTCTGCCAATAAAGGAAGAGACGGTTCCTACCCCGACTCCCGAGATAAGTCCGACATTGACCCCCGAACTTACCCCCGAGGAGTAGTGAATTATTCAACTGTGATAACGCCTGAGAGGAAGTTCGCCTAGAGGTATTCTTCCAGGTGGTTCTTCCCCATTTCTTTTACCAAGTCTTTTATCTTGATGCTTTTATCTTTATGGACAACGAGGGCGGCGTCCTTGGTATTGACGACTATAAAGCCGTCTAGGCCGACGGCGGTGAGGAGTTTGTTTTTTTCCTGGTTGTAGACCAGGCAGTCACGGCATTGTAGGGTGAATGTTTTCCCCTTAACCACATTGGCCTTAGGTGAAGTCTGCATGGCCTCTTTTAGGGCGTATAGGGTTCCCGGGTCGCTCCAGCCCATATTAATTTTTAACACAATGGCGCTGGAAGGTTTAATTTTTTCCAAGATAGCTTTGTCAAAATCTATACTCTTTAGGGTGGAATATAGTTTGGCAACCACGGCGCTTTCTTTGTCTGTGTCAAAAACTTTGGACATTTTTACCAGCGTTTTATACATTTGGGGCTGAAATTGCTTGTATAGAGAAAGGACAAAGTCAATTGAGGTTACCCAATAGCCCGGGTTCCAAAGCCATTTGCCGGATTTAAATATCTTCCTGCATTCTGCAAGAGGCGGCCGATACCACCATCCTTTGAAGGTAAACATGGGAATTGTGCTTTTGGTTTTTATCTTCTTGCCTATGTGGATCCACCCCAAATTGTTTTCCGCATAGCGGGGCTTTTCGGCAATACAGATGAACCGGCCGGGGTTTTCCAGTACCAGTTTCTCGCCCAGTTTTAGTCCTCGTTGAAAAGATTTAACATTTTCCATCAGATGGTCGCTCCAAAGAATGGCCACGGGTTCATTAATTCCCTGTTTCTTGAGCTTCATAAAGGCATAGCCAATGGCCGGGCCGACATCTCTTTTTTCTGGTTCGGCAAAGATGTTGGAGAGGGGAAGTTCGGGGATTTGGTTTTTTACGGTGGAAACATATTTTTCCAGGGTTTGAATATAGATGTTGTAAAGGCCGTAAATATCCCGCACTCGCTCTATGGCCATCTGCAGAGTTGATTTGCCGTTGATAAGTTTATCAAACTGTTTCGGAGAGTTTTTTCTGGACAGAGGCCAAAGCCGTGTCCCGGCCCCTCCGGCGAAAATAATGATTTTCAATCTTCTGGTCAGAAGCTGTCAGCTTTCAGCTTCTGGATTGCTGGGTGACTGGTCATGCTTCTTTATTAACTTTTTTAAGCTGTGCGCTGTCGGCTGTGAGCCAAATTACCGCCTCACCTTTCCTCCTAGATCTTTTTCTATCATTTTCCCAATTCTCCCTACCAACTCTGTTACTCTCGCATGTGACAGAGATCCCTTTGGTGATTGAAAGGTTAAATGTATGGCCACCGATTTCTCGTTTTTCTTCATTTTTTGAGGGTCAAGGAAAACATCAAAAATTTCTGCTTCTTTTAACAGCTGTCCCCCGCTTTCTTTGATTTTTTCCAACAATTTATCTAGGCCTATTTTTTGATTAAGAATTATGGAGATGTCCTGTTTCACTTCCGGGTGCGGATAGACTGGACGATATAATTTTTGATCCCGGGATAATTTTAGAAGTGTCTCAAGATTAATTTCTGCGGCGGCCACGGCGGCATCTTGAATGCCGAAATTTTTGAGTATCGTTGGCGAAATTATTCCCAGTTGTCCCCATGTTGAGTTTTGGGCGGTAATTAGTTGCACTTGAGAGAGATTGTTGTGGAAGCGGCCATCTTTGGGGAAGGGGTAACCCTTATTATTGTTCAATGGTACAAAGTAGAACTTGTCCAGATTTAACTCCCGAAATAGTCGTTCAATTTCTCCTTTTAGCGAGGCGTAAAGGCGCAGAGGCGTTAATTCCTTTGCCGCTTTTAAAAGGGCGAGGTGCTCAATTTCCCGGGGTAATTTATCAGTTGGTGATGGGATGATGTGTTTGCCGATTTCAAATAAACTAAAGGAATCAAAATACTTTAAATTGGCGGCTGTTTTTTCCAGCAAACCCGGTACCAAAGATTGTCTAAGGAGAGTATGATCTCTTGACAGGGGGTTTTTAAGTTTCAGATAGTTTTTAGCCTTTAGCCCAGCGGCGCTGACGACTTTCTCATTGGTAAAGGAATAGTTGTAAATTTCGTTAAACCCTAGGGCGCGGAGGATGTTTTTTATTTTTCGCCGGAAATAGATAGTTTTATTTAACGGTGTGGGTGATATTTTCCGGAGGGGCAAATCCCTTTTTATGTTGTTAAATCCGTAAAGTCGGGCAATTTCCTCTAAAAGATCTTCTTCAATGCTTAGGTCCGATCTGAATGTGGGAATGGTAATTTTGATAAGGGGCTGCCTGTTTTTTAGGGACGATCCCTCGTCAACATCTAATTGGAGGGAATTAAGGTATTCAACGATTTGTTTTAGAGAAAGATTAATGCCCAAGAAGGTTTTGACTCTTTTGGTATCTAGGATAATTGTTTTTTGTTTCCGCGGCCGTGGGTAGATATCTACAATTTCTGAGATAAGTTGCGCGCCGGCGTGCTTTTTTAAAAGTGCGGCTGTTTGTTTAAATCCTGCTGCAGCCAGGGCGGGATCCTGTCCTTTTTCAAAGCGGGTGGAAGCGTCGGTTCTTATGCCCAATTTGGAGGAGGCCTTTCGGATAGAGTACATCTCAAAATTGGCAGATTCGAGCATGATGGTGGAGGTTTTATTGGTAATTTCTGTTTCCTTTCCGCCCATGATGCCGGCAATGGCAATGGGTTTTTTGTGATCGGCAATGATCATCATGCTGGTCTCTAGCGGATGTGTCTTGCCGTCAATTGTTGTCAGACTTTCGGTGCTCTTGGCTTGCCTGACGCTTATTTTTAATTTTCCGTTTTTTATGTTTAATTTGTCTGCATCGTATGCATGCATAGGTTGTCCGTATTTGAGCATTACATAATTGGTAAGATCAACTACATTGTTCACCGGACGGAGATCCATGGATTTAAGAAATTGCTGAAGCCACCCTGGTGATTTTCTTACCTCTACAGACAGGACGCCTCCAATGTAGCGGAGGCAAGAGGAAGTTTGGATATTTATTTCCAGGTTTTTGTTAACGCTGATGCTTTTAGGGGGCATCTTTCTTTGGGGGATGCTTTCCAATTTTGCTTTATAGAAGGCGGAGATTTCTCTGGCAATTCCCCAATGGGAAAAACAATCCGGGCGATGAGTTAAAGCCTTGTTCTCTATTTCCAAAATGTAATCGTTGCCAATTTTGCTAACCGACTCCACTTCGGCCAGCTTCCGGCTGAGCTCCTCGGCCAACTCCCGAGGGTTTTTATCAAGTTGCGGCAAAAATTCTTTGAGAAGGTTGTATGAAATTTTCACGATGATGCTAATATACAAATAGTACCAATGGTACGAATAGATACGAATGAATTATTGGCGTCATGTTTAGAATTGACGGATGAATCTTAAATCTCCACTGTGAAAATGTCTAATATCCTCAATTCCATATTTCATCATCACCAATCGGTCCAACCCAAATCCCCAGGCGAAACCGGAGTATTTTTGGGGGTCAATTCCGGCTTCTTTCAATACTTTGGGATGGATCATTCCGGCGCCGGCCAGTTCTATCCATCCGCTTCCTCCACAGGTGGAGCATTGTTTTTTATTCATGGTTCCTTTGCCGCGGCAAATGGTGCAGTCTATTAAAAATTCTATCCCCGGTTCGACAAAAGGGAAATAACTTGGCTGAATTTTTATACTAACATCTCGTTGATAAAATTCGTCTAAGAAAGCTTTAAAAACGCCGATGAGGTGGCGGAGAGTAATGCCCCGATCAACCAACAGGCCTTCTATTTGGTGCAGTGTGTGCTCGTGTCGTGCGTCGGTAGCTTCGTTGCGAAAACAGCGGCCGACGATAACGGCGCGGAGCGGCGGCTCTTTGGTTGAGAGAATGCGATTTTGCATACTGGAGGTATGGGTAATAAGGACTAATCCCTGATTTGTCCAGAAGGTGTCCCAGATATCTCGTGCCGGATGTTGCGGGGGCATGTTAAGAGATTCAAAATTATGGTAGTCGTCGTCAACTTCTCGGGCCTCAAAGATTTCGAAACCCATGCGGGTAAAGATATCCTCCGCGTATTGGCGCATTTGGGTGATGGGGTGGAGGTGGCCAAGATTAGTTTTTTCTCCCGGGGCGGTGAGATCAAACCAGTTATTTGGTTCTTGACGGTGGGTTTTGGGGGGTTGGTTTTGTAGATTGGACATCTTTCGGTCATAGGCTTTTTTGAGGTCGTTTTTTATCTGGTTGATCTGCCGGCCTATTTCCGGTCTTTTGTTGTCGGTAATGCCGGGGAGTTGTTTAATAAGCTGGGTAATAAGACCCTTCTTTCCCAAATATTGCCGTTTCCACTCCCGCAGTTTGTCTAAATCGAGAAGTTTTTCCAGCTCTCTAGATGCTCTTTTATTGAGTTCGTTGATGGTCTGTTTATTCATGTATTGTTTAGTTGCCCGATGACCTGGCTGTTTTAAATCTTTTGCTAAACATTAAAAAACCAGACGGCGAGCCGCTTTAGGATAGGAATGACAATGAGGTAGAAGAGGGCAATAAAGGTGCTGGTAATTAGGTATTTGGGTTGGAGCAATTTGGTTGCCACATGGATGGGGTCAGGGCGTGCCCGATATTCGTACCAGGCGAAGAAAATTTGTAAGCCGGCAAAGATAATAAGAGCTTGCTGGATGACGGTCATTTTCTTTAATCCCCTAGCCGTTCTATGCAGGGGTGAAGTTAGTTTAGCCAGTTAAAGGCCTTTTACGGTGTTTGCGTTTTTAAAGCTATATTCACTATCTTATTAAATGTTTCCGGATCGTGGGCGGCGATCTGACTTAGAACCTTGCGGTTGAGCTGAATGTTTGCTTGCTTTAGTTTATGTATAAACACACTATAGGAAATTTGGTGGTCTCTAAGGGCTCCATTGAGGCGCATAATCCAGAGTTTTCTCATATTTCTTTTTTTAAGCCGGCGGGATTTGTAGGCATATGCCGCGGCGTGCAAGACACCTTCTTTGGCTCCTTTAAAGGTGGTGCGGCGGTGTTCCCTAAATCCCTTGGCCAGTTGGCGTATTTTTTTATGTCTCGCTCGGCGAACGGTTCCAGTCTTGGTTCTGGGCATGATAAAAAAAGCGTAAAAATGCAAGACGCAAAACTTAAAACTCAGCGTTTCAATGTGAAACTAGAAAATTCTTGAGTTTTGGCGTTGTACTTTGGCGGCTTGTAGTTTTGCGGCTTTGTTTTGTTTTGAGATGAGAAGTTTGCACATGTCCGCGCAAAAGCTTTCCCTTGCCTCCTTTGGTGATCTTTATTCTTTTTTTAAGCCCCTTGTGGGTTTTTAATTTCATGGCATTAAAGTTTTAAAATGTCAAAGAGATATTTTTTCGCTTCATGTTTCTGGTCGGTTGTTGCTTTTTTAATGAGACTCGAGAAATGCCAGCTTTAGTGCAGATTTTTTGCCGGTTGAATTGAACCCCGAACCGGGCTTATTCTGGACCTGTTCTGGTCTGGGGAGGCTGAGCCTTTGATGTTATTTTGGTCTTACGATTACCATCAGCCTTTTCCCTTCAAACCAAGGTTCTTTTTCCACCTCAGCGATATCTTCTAAAGCTGAAAGAATTTGGTTTATCTTTGCCTCGCCTACTTTTTTGTGAGTTATCTGACGTCCTAGGAATTGGACGATAAATTTTATTTTATTGCCGTCTTCAAGGAACTCGCGGGCCCTTTTTAGTCTTATTTCTAGGTCGTGAGGACCGATATTAGGTTTAAACCTTAGTTGTTTTAATTCCTGAGTTTTTTTCTTCTTCCCTCTAAGTGATTGTTGTTTCTGTTTTTTCTTTTCGTAGATAAATTTTTTAAGTTCTAAGATCTTAGCCACTGGCGGATCAGCTTTCTGGTTTACCACTACCAGATCCAATCCCTGCTCCTGGGCTTTCTTTAGGCCTTCCTCCCGCGTCATTTCACCCAAATTTTCTCCTTCGGGAGAAATCACCAGAACTTTAGGTGATTGAATATTAAAATTGGCTGGAAAATAAATTCCTGTGTTTCTTCTGATGGGGAAATGATATCAGAAAATGCTTGCTAAGGCAAGCATAATTTTCTACTTAACATATATTCATTTAACTTTTTAACGTAGGTTTGGGGATTCAATAGAGGGAGGCGCTAATTGGTAATCAGACGATAAATGATAAAGTCACCCTACAATTCTAGAGCTTTGCTTTCAATCCTATCCTTTATCCTCTCTATAAACTCCCCTAGAGGTTGTTCTCCCAGGTCTTTCTCGGATCTTAGTCTCACGCTTACCGTCCCGTTTTGGGCTTCTTTTCTGCCGACTATAGCCATATAGGGAATTTTTTCCAGTTGAGCGCTACGAATTTTAGACTGCATGGTTTCGTTGCGGGTGTCAATTTCTACTCGGATGTCGTTTTCTTTCAACTTCTCCCCTACTCTCTCGGCATAGAGGTTTTGTTCCTGCGAGATGGGAATTACTTTAACTTGTACCGGTGACAGCCAGACGGGGAAATTTCCCGCGGTGTGTTCTATTAAAACGCCCATAAAGCGCTCCAGAGAACCAAGCAGGGCGCG
Organism: candidate division CPR3 bacterium 4484_211; assembly: GCA_002084955.1. Taxonomy (GTDB): domain Bacteria; phylum Patescibacteriota; class 4484-211; order 4484-211; family 4484-211; genus 4484-211. The sequence goes on from MZGJ01000004.1 coordinate 30,118, forward strand.
GTGGAGCATAAAAGGCTGACGGCGTTTTCCTTTTTCATCAATATAGGTCATGTTGAATTTTTCAGGGAGGTTAAAGTCTACCTGGATGGTGGTTAACTGTTGATTGCGGCCAAGGGCGTCTTTGTACATAAAATCTATCTTGGGGCCGTAGAACGCCGCCTCTCCTTTAAAGCGCCGGTAATTTAGTTTCTTTTGTTTAAGGGCGTTTTCCAGGGCGGTCTCGGCCAGTTCCCAACTTTTGTTATCCCCCATAAACTTTTCCTTATTTTGGGGATCTCGGACAGACAGGCTGACCAGTGGTTTATGGAAACCAAATTTGTTGTATATATATTCGGTTAGATTAATCATTTCCACGAGTTCTCCGGGAAGCTGTTTGGGCGTGCAGATGATGTGGGCGTCATCCTGGGTAAATCCTCGGGGTCTAAGAATTCCGTTGAGTTCGCCGGACTTTTCGTACCGGTAGACGGTGCCCATTTCTGCCAATCTCAGGGGAAGGTCGCGATAGCTGTGTGACTCGGCCTGATATATTTTTACGTGTCCCGGGCAGTTCATGGGTTTTAGTACGTACTGCTCGTTGTCAATTTGCATCGGCGAGTACATGGAATCGCGGTAAAATTGCCAGTGGCCGGAGCGTTTCCAAAGATTAAGGTTGGCAATATGCGGAGTGGAAACCGGCTGGTATCCCCGCTTTAGATAGGTATTAAAAGCAAAATCCATAATTTCCTTGCGGATGGTGGCTCCCTTAGGCCGGTAAAGGGGAAGGCCTTGGCCAAACTCTTCATCAAACAAAAAAAGCTTTAGTGACTTGCCGATTTTTCGGTGATCTCTCTTCTTAGCTTCTGCCTGAAGTCGCAGATACTCGGCCAGATCTTTTTGTGAAAGGAAAGCGGTTCCGTAGATTCGCGTAAGCATTTTGTTTTTTTCGTTCCCCCGCCAGTAAGCGCCGGCGATAGATAGCAGTTTATAGGCTTTTATTTCCCCGGTGGATTTAACATGGGGGCCGGCGCAAAGATCTACAAATTGATCTCCTGTCCAGTAAACGGTAGCCGGTTCGCCTTTTTGTTCTATTTCATCCAGCCATTCCTGCTTGTATTCGTTATTTTTAAAAAGCTGGCGCGCTTCTTTAATGCTGATTTGTTCGCGATGAAGAGGAAGGTCGGCGTCAATTATTTTCTGCATTTCCTTTTCAATTTTAGGGAAGTCAGATTCGGAAATTTTGTATTCGCCCGGGTCAAAATCAAAATAAAAGCCGTTTTCTATGGCTGGCCCCATGGCCATCTTTATTCCCGGATAAAGCTGGTACATAGCCTGGGTTAAGACATGTTCTGTGGTGTGGCGAAGTGCTTGTAGTTGATTGTTTTTTTCTGACATAACAAAAAATCACCTCTTGATTGCGGGACTCCGATACAAGACCGGAGGGTTCCATCCCCCTTATCGCAAGGCGATCTCTTAATTACGCACCGTTCGCAGTGCAGGCGCTGTTGTTGAATGTAAGTGGCATTCGGGGTTTTACTGAGGATTTCTCAACTTCGGCATCCTTCTCTGTACAGCAAAATCCCCTACACTCTTACCAAACAGATTAGGCTGGTAATTCCTATTATACGCAATTAGTCAAACAAAGCAACTTTTTATCTTGGTAGTTTGGTTAATCCTTGCTCCACTGCTCTGGCGATGATACCAATAAGGTTTCCGATAATCGGAATATCGCCGTAAAGGCTAAAGGCGTAGGCTATGATTCCAACTAAGACGGTGGCTCCCATTACCGTACCGAAACCCCAAGCCAGGCCGCCAATGAAGTTATTTCTAAAAATAAGTGAAAGAGGGATTTTGGCTCTTGCTTCGGCAATTTCTTCGTGGAAAACGTTTAATGCTTTCTTTTTCGGTTGATTGTTTTCCAAATTAACCATATTACCCATGAAGTACCCGGTACTTCATGTCGCTCTTGTTGCAACCAAAACCGGGTTGCTGTCTCCTGCGGCCTGCCTCGACTCGGGTTGCTTCTTGAAGAGAGTGTGGGGCGGCTGCCCAATATACCTGGTGAGCCCGGGTGGATTTGAACCACCGACCTCTACGATGTCAACGTAGCACTCTTACCAGCTGAGCTACGGGCTCTTTCCGATTTTTTCTTTTAGCCAAGAAACTACTTTTCGTTGGCGAAGCATATATTTAATATACTCTCTCTGGGCTTGGTTTTCAAATTGTTCTCTAATTTTACTATCAGAGATCTGGTTAATTTCGTCGTCTACTTCTTGATCACTCGCTTTGATATTTTGCTCCTGAGCGATATGGTTGAGGATAAGGTCGATTTTTAAGTTACGCTCGATAGCCTGCCGCCATCTGTCCCTTAGCTGGTCGATGGTCAGGTTGCGTTGCTTCAAGAATTCCTCAATGGTGGATTGAGTCTGCTCCAGTTGCTTGGTCAGTTGTTTTTCTTCTTGTTCCAGTCGGGTCTTAACGAGGGTTTCAGGTAATTCCAAGTCGGGGGCGCTGGCGATTAGGAAATTAAAGATTAGTTCTTCCAATTGATGTTCAGCGTTGGCTCGTTTAATATTTAAGAGCAGTTTTTTTACCTTTTTTCTGAGGGATTCAAGGTTTTGTTCACCAATCATTTTTGCCCAGTCGTCGTCGGGTGCCTGTTTGGTTAATTTGGCTAATTTTTCTTTGGATTGCCTATTTTCTTTTTGAGCTTTTTTTTCTGCTTCGGCTAAGGTGGCGGCGGTGGCAATTTCACATCTAGCCTCCTGAGGCTGCTTTTTCTTCCATTCGTTGAACAGTTGTTGTATAGACTGATCAATTTCAGTTTCCTTAATTATTACTGAAGGCCGGGAAATGGGCAGATGCTCGTAGTCTTTAATTTTTATCTCCGGACGGACTTCCACGATGTATTCTATGGTGTATTTAGGAAGTCGGTTTTGATTGGAAAATAGCTTTTCTAGTAGTTTGATATCTTGGGGTAATTTCACTTCCGGTTGACTGATGGGCCAAAGTTTGTGTTTTTTCACGGCTTGTTGAAAAAGATCATTGACCAAAAAATCTAGTGCTGTGAGGGCCAGTTTAGTGGTATTCACTCGGTCTCGCACCATGGGCAAGGGAGCATTTCCTTTTCTAAATCCTGGGATACTAATTTCCTCGCCTAATTTTTTTAGGGCTTTATTCTCGGATTTTTCAAGGTCTTTCTTGGTGGGCGCGGCGGTGATTTTTACTTTACTTTTGGGCAGTTTTTCAATTTTAGTTGACATGAAAGGATTATATCATGAAAGGCCAATACACATTTTTGCTCTTTGGGCTGGTATAATGTAGCAGTGGAAGATACGCTTGTTATAGACATAGAAACGAAGAAATTACTGCGTGATATTGGACATAGCGGGATTGAGATGCCCAAATTGGGGATTTCTGTGGTGGGCGTGTATAGTTATGTGCAAGATAAATTTATGGCTTTCCGTGAGGAAGAGTTTGACGAATTGGAAAAACTCTTGTCGCAGGCAGGACAAATTGTGGGGTTTAATCTTTTTGGTTTTGACTATCCGGTGATGTGTGGGCATTTGGATTTCGATTTTGCTAGAGTAAAAACGGTGGATATTTTGGATGATATTAGACAGGCGGTTGGTCATCGCCTTAGTTTAAATTCGGTGGCGAAAACAACTCTTGGTGTGCAAAAAAGCGCCGATGGTCTGCAAGCGGTGCGTTTTTATCAGGAGGGGCGGTGGGAAGAGCTGGAGAAATACTGTTTAGATGATGTACGAATTACCCGTGATTTGTTTAACTTTGGCCGCCGGCATAAATTTATAAAAGTTGCCGCCAATTACGGGCTGGGGACAAAGAACGTTCTCGTTAATTGGAGTTTAATGGATGGCGTTTTTTCTTCTGTAAGTGGTTCTCAAAAATCTTTACTTTAAAAATTAAAGAGGTTTGATGCTCTATTTTGTCGGGCTTGTTGCATTTTTAGGAAAGATGTGATGATGATTTAGTTGCCGTTGCAAAAGAAGCTAAAATAGATAACATCCTGTCCGGTGCGGAAGTGATTTTTTAGACTTCCTTCAGGAATGAAATCCTCTTTTATGGCTAAGATCATCATCGGTTTGTTTTGGGCGTGAATTAAAGCCAGAACCTTTCTAAATCCTTGTTTTCGAGCGTAATTCTTTGCGGCTTGCAGTAATCTTCTGCCAATGCCTTGCTTTTTGTATTCGGGGTGAACACTTAGAGAGACTGTCATCCCGATGCCGTTTTTAAGATTGGAGAACCCAATCATTCCGACGATAGTGTGGTTTTTTTCTGCTACCCAGAATTTACTATGTAAGCTAGTTTCAATTAGCGACTGTTCTGAATATAGATCGCCAAGGTCTTTTTGATTTAGGTTAATAAGTTTAACGCAGGCTTTGGCGTCGGTTTTTTGAAAGGGGCGGATTTTAAAGGTTAATTGGTCGGGCATGGCGCTTTTAATTATAGAAGTTGGGAGGTCTTTATCAACTTCTGTCAGTCTCGAACTTTTTTTGCCCCTCAGCTTTGTTGTTGGAACTATTATTTTTGGTTAAGGGTGGGATTGGTGAGTTTACCCAGACGATTTGGGCGACTGGCCAGATGGCTGATATGAAGGCCTCATGAAGTACCGGGTACTGCTCGGGTACTGCTCCTGTTGCATATTGGACAGCTGTTTGTTATACTTCGCGTTAATGTCAATCCCACAAGTTTCCTCAAGGAATACCAAAAACGAAATTTTGGCTGCTTATCAACAGTTACGGGATATGGTAAGCCAGCGGAAGGAGACTCCGGCGGTGTCATTTCGCGGGAAGATTATTGCCCAGGTGGAGAAAATAGAAGCGAGCTTGGCGGCTAAGCAGGCCGAGGTAGGTGAATTAGAAGAAAGAATTGCACAGTTAAAGCAGGAGTTGCAACTGGGCGAGAGGATGAAGTTGACTCGGGAGCAGTTGGAAAAGTTGCAGGAAAAGATTGCCCAAGAAGAGCAGCGGTGGCAAAGACAGCGCCGCCAGTTGGAAGAAGAGCTGAAGGATGTGAGGTTGTGGAATGAGAAGCAATGGGAAAAAGAACTGGGGCAGAAACGGTGGGAATTGGAAATGGAGGAAAAGAAGAGAATGAGGATTCTTGAGGAAAAGGAAAAACTCTTCGGGCAGAAGGCGGCAGATTATAAGCAGTTAAAAGAGCAGGTAAAGTCTTTTCCTGAGCGGTTAGAGAAAGCGGCTAAAGATGGTATTTCGGAAGGTTTGGCGTCTGCAAGAGAAGAATTTGAGGTGGAGAAAAAGAGCATGAGGCAGCAGTTTGAATCGGAAAAGCAACTTTTAAATCAACAGATTGAAAATTTAGAAAACCGCCTGCAGGAAGAGAAGGAGGCAAAGAAGAGACTGGAACAGCAGTTGGCTTTGGCTTCTCAGCAGATTAAGCAACTGGCAGTGGCGGCACTGGAAAATAAAACATCTAAAGTTCAAGAAACAACTCCCAAGACTGCATAAGAATTCTTCTCGTCTAAGTTACTAGAGTTTTGTGGATCCTACTAGTTTCCTTTGTAGAAGTTAGTTTGAGCTCCGCTGGTGTCCTTTGGGTAATTTTTTGTTGAAAAAGGGCTTCTGTTCGGGTGGAATTGTTTAGAGAACTTGATTAGGAAAGTGGCTCAAATGGCGAGCCAACGAATTTTTCGCTTGAATAATTGGGATTATTGCTCTGGTAAATGGGTAAATTTAGTTTGATTCCACTATGGCTGATATGAAAGCCTCATGAAGTACCGGGTACTGTCTTGCAAAACTGCGTTTAATTTAAAGTGGATGAATGTTCTGTTTTGGAGCTATCTCGACTACATAATCCCCTTCCCAGACAGTATTTGTGTCCGCGTGCATAATCACTACGCCGTTTTCTTTAGCCTTGGTAACTATTTCTTTGCCCAGAGTTGCTGATGGGTAGAGTTTGTAAAGTGGTTGCCCTTTGCTAAAAGATTCTTCTGGGCTTACCAGATACTTAACAAATCCGCTCACTGGAGCACGGTATATTTTAAGTTTGTCAATATAAAACTGTCTGTTCGCGTTGCTACTTTTTCCTTTTTGTGTTGTCCTAATCCTGATCACTTCTAGATAATTCAGTATGTTAAGGATGCCTTCTACAGTGCGATCTATGTTTTGTTGGTCGAATTCGTCGTGTGATCCGCACTCTATAGCGATTGATTTCTGTTTCTCGATTATTCGAGCGGCTGTAAAGGGCATACCTCCACCCTTTTTAGTTGCTTCATGCATGTCAAAAATTATTGAGTAACACATGTTTGAGGCTTTAGCGATTTTGAGATATTGTTTTGAGGGAATAATGAGATATGGCCTACTCCTATTTGCGGTATGTAGATCAATGGAGAATTTGCTATCGGATGCCAGATTTGAGAGCTGTCGTGCTAGCCGCTCGGCACCTGTTCCTGAACTTGATCCGGGAAAGTTGCGATTAAAGTCTTTTCCGTCATAGAGAGAGAATTTTCCGCTGGTATAGTAGTAAATTTTCTGATTCCAGGAGTAAGGATTGCATATGGGTACAAGCGTTATTCTGCCAAGTATCTTTGTTTTTTGAAGTTCATGTATTAGTTGGTGAAAGATGAAAAAAGTTGTTTCTCCCCCGTGAATACCCCCTTGGATATATATTGATTGACCTTTGTTGTCAGGCCCGACAATATAATAAGGGAGAGAAATCTTACCTCCTGTAATAGAGTAGCCAATTTGTAGATTTTGTCTTTTCACTTTCATATCTAAGAGTATTTTAGCATGAGTTTAACCTGGAGAGGTTCAAGAGAACTTAAAGTTGGCTTGTCTCTTGAACCTCTCACAGGACCCGTTTTTATCCAAACATCACTTTTCGGGCAGCCGGAATGATTTGTTGCCCGAAAATTGTCAGCTCTTCTTGGCTGGAGTGAAAGATGGCCGGTAATCCCCCCCAGCTGTAGACTTGGGCCGGCGCCAGCAGACGCGGATCCCCGGCCCGGGTTCTCTTGGTGAAGACCTGGCCGGGCCGGGCGGCCCAGCAGAGGATCTGGCCGGTTTTTTCGTTAGCCGGCACTAACCGACCGGCCTCCCATTTCCACCAGCCGTTCATGTTGCCCACAACGGGTAATGGCAGCTCGGCCTCTGGCAGAGGGTGGATATCAAACTGCCATCCTCCAGCTTCGGCCACGCTTTGGCGATTGTACTCCTCTGGCCGAAGCCAGGAAAAGTCTTCTTCGCCTGAGGCGGCGAGAAGCCAGAGACCGAATGTGGAAGGCCGTCCTTTCATCAGGGCTCGACGGTCGTGTGAAAACGAAGTTCCCTGGTACCGCGCGTTGATTTCGTGCGGGACTACTCGCTCTCCTTCGAGGTCGATGATAAAGTCAATCCCGAAGATCCCGATGTATCCGAATTCTTGGTGTAGGTGTTGGCCTACCCGCACCATCACATTTAGGTACTGAACCTGGATCCTCTCCGGCCATGGATTTGTCCAGTCATCACCGACGGCGCCCTGGGGTTTGCCGCCGGTGATGTGGCTAATCTGACCCGCGGAAGGTTTGTGAGACAAGGGGTCGACGAGCACGACCCCACCGGGCAGGACCACTGCCTGCCCATTAGTTTCGTAGCCCTCGACAAACTCGACGACCCGGTACCACATGCCCGGGCCGGCCTCCCGGAGCATGTGGACTGCGTCGGACCAAGTGTGGTACACTCCGACGATCCGGGTCCCTGACCCTCCGGCAGAATCGTCGGTTTGTACCACGCACTTCTCTCTGAAGAGAGATCGAACTTCCTCCCATTCTGGGAGTTGGGGCGTGGTCCCCTCTATAAAATGTGGAGGGTCTACACCTGCTCCCTGAAGAATGGGGGCAAAGTTCTTTTTGGGCTCGATCAGTTTTGTTACCCTGAAGGGGACATAAACCTGAACGAGCCCCCTCTTTTTGGAGAGGCGGTCCGCTTCAGTCCGGAAGCCATCCCAAGCTCCGCGTGTAAACACGGAGCTGTACAGGATGTAGGGGCCTACCAAAACTCCATTAGGGTTGGAGAGCATCCAATCCCACAATAAGGGCAGGTGGGTCCCCTCCGGGTCGAAGACGAGGTCAGGTGTGGGTTGGCCGGGCTTGTCCAAAGTAACGGATAACCGAGCCCGGCCGCGCCCGATGGTGGTCAGCTCCAAATTGGGCTCGGGAAGAAGCCCGAAGTTGACCAGGTTGTACAAGATTGGCCGCGTGTGGATCGCGGCTAGGGAGCGACTCCAAAGGGCTTGCTGTAACCGGGTTGCAAATTGGTCTAGCATCTCTGGCCTCCTTTTTGAAAGATTTAAAGAGCAAAATCGAAGTGAATTAAAAACGGGAAGAAAAGAAATAACAAGAGTAGGCAAGGGTAAGATGAGCGCTAGGCGGTTATTTCCTTGACTTCCCGTTTTTAAGAGAATTCTTATGGACTTTTATAGACTTGCTTGACCACCCAGGAGAATCCTCTTGGCCCGATTTGCGGTACAGAGATAATTCTGGGAAATTTTGACAATAAGTTTTTACCATTTTGATCTTGGACATTGTATCCCTTGTCAACTGCATGAAGCATTTCTAAATCATTCTCACCATCACCGACGCCAATAGTTTTTATGCGCGTCTTGTGTGTTTTTACAAAGATTTGTGTAAATTTTTTAACAGCTTTTCCTTTATCGCAACCCTTTAATACATGATAGAATAATCCTCCTTTTAATACGGTATGGCCCCTAGCTTGCAATTCAGATATGACTTCATTTTTGATTTCCCCTTTTATATCCACATTCTTTTTGAATTGAAAGGCAACATCAAAATACTTTTGGGGTGAACATCCCTCTCGTATTTGTTCTACTGTCCAATGAGGAAAGTACGGTTGCAATGAGATTATTTCCTCGCTAGATTGGGGCATATCAGGGGAAATTATAAAATAGTTGGGCAATCCATATTTTTGTGAGATTTTATTTTCTATATTGTCTAGGTCTCGTAATATTTTATTTCTTTGGACTCCTAAGCAAATGAGTAACCCTTCTGGAATCTCGATGTGTCGATGGGGTACCTGCTTAAATTTATTTTGGTATTTTTGGGGTATAACGATGCCGCCACCGTTTTCGCAGATAAAAGGCACGTTAAGTTTCATTCTTTGTAAAAGTGTGTAAATGGCACCGGCCGGTTTGCTAGAGACTGGGACTATTAGGTCGCTATGCCTTTTTATTGTCGTTACAGCCTTCTCACTTTTATGAAAGTTCATTTTTTGATCAACAAGCGTCCCATCGATATCTGTGAAAAAAAGTTTTTTGGTGGTATTATTTTGGAAATCCATTTTTTTCAGGTAAGTTGAAATATGCGGAAAGACCAAGTCTGCGAATACGTTGAATAACTGGTTCATAAAATGGGGCCGCTCTCTTAGCGGCGTTAGAAATGTATTCATCAGTAGCTGGGTGTCTGAGGCATTCCCATGGCTTGAAGTGAAACTTTTCTTTTCTTGGGTCTAATCTTTGATGCTGTGTAAATATTGGATAACGTCGCTTAATCAAGTCTTTTACCTTCTGGTTCCGTTTGGTGTCTTTGGTTTTGTATAGTGTTTGTTGAATTTTCCAAAAAATGTCACTCTTTTCAACTTTATAGAAGTCGTTAAGCATTGCAATCGCACAGTGGCGATCGGTTTTGATATAAGCATTCTTATTTTCGTCAGTAATGCTAATAGGGCTTTCCTCGCTGGCAGTAGCCAGCCAATAACCGCGACCGTTTTGGTAGGCTAGTGAAAAGCCGCATCTAGCTAATTTAAGACTGAAAGTAGTTGCGTCACCCCATTGGGGCACGCCGGGATTTCTTCCGACGTAGTCCTCAATAGTTTTTAATGTTGCTACTGCCATTCCGTTTACTGATGAGGACAAGGTAATGTCACAATATTGGGGAAATCTTGTGGCTTCTAGTTCTACTCGCGGCTTGAAGGGCTTTCCGTTGTTAAGGGATGGAAGCCCGAGTAATCCTAATTTATATTTTATTAAGTTTTCTATCATATATTTTGTAAAGCCATATTGTATTATGGCCACGTCCGCATCTCTGTGTATCAAGATATCTCCTGTTGCCAAGTCTTTCAGTTGGGTTCTAGCCTCTGGTAGGTTAAATTTATCTGTATAGTTTTCTACAAATTTGACATTCTGCCATTTGTCAGAGACGCCTTCTAAGAAGGAGAGAGAGTTGGCAATCCTTTCTCCAATAACCTTGGCTTTCTTGGCAAATCCCCTATATTGGCTACAGAAGAAAATACACTCAATAAGATCGGACGGAAAGTCTTCCTGGAGGAATTCCGCTAGCCGCTTCCACCACCGATGGTGGTCAAATGTGGTGGGTATTAGCCAGGAAACTAGCGGTCTGGGTTTTTCTGTCTTGTAAGATTTATTTGCTTCAATTGTCATAGATAATCTTTTTAAAGTCGTACCAATTGCAGTTGCGTTCCGGGTTTTGCTGCTTCCCGTTGTTTCTTTTGGGCATTAGGCAGTTTAGGAAGGAGGAGTAAGGATTGGTCTAATTATTTCACCAAAATACTAGGAATCGGAAATTTTCACTCCTCTCCCCTACCCTGCCCCGAACCGAATCTGTGAAAGAACAGGTCGGTTCGGGTTTGAGCCCCCGAGGAGAGCGGGGATGAAGAAGCCCAAGAATTGGGAAAAATTTGCCTCCTCGGGAACCGGGCGCTATCCCTTAGTTGGATTCGGAAAAATGAAAAATCTCCCGTTCTCCAACTAGACCCTGAACTGAACTTGTTCTAGTTTAGGGCCAAAATATTAAGTTGTAAAAAAACTTTAATTTCTGTTTTTTCCGTTATCTACATTAGCTCTATGCCGACTCGCTCCGCCAAAGGCGGGGTCTGTTATCGTGGCTAAAATCTAAAATATTGAATTGCAAAAAGGTTTGGTTTTCATTACTAAACTCTCTCTATTGTTCTTTGTAGCTTTCCGAAACTTACATCTGTCTCTATTAAAGCCGCGATGGACTAACTCAACCAGTAAAAAGTTTGCCAGTCGGATCTCTTTTCAACAGTATCGCCCAAAAAAACAGCCTCCCCTTTTTGGGAGGCTTCCTGCTTTCTTTTCTATTCTTTTTTTATTTTTTAGTCTTTATTTTAAATCAATAAGAAACCTCCCCTTACCATTAAAAGCTCCATACAAGGAGCATGAAAATAATGGTAAAGAGGATGGCAAAACACGCCACCGTCCTCTTTTGGGAGGAGATTAAATACTTATCTGTCAATTCTAGAGTGTAAACTTCCGCAGGCATTTTCCTTATTAAGAATATGTGAACTTATATACCATAGCCTGTCAACTCCTGTCAATAACTATAGGTCGAGATCAATTTGGGGAGCTTCGTCGAGGTTCGAGAATTCAGCTTCGTCAAACAACGCACCAATAGCTCCCAGCTCATTGTTTTCTTCTGAAGCGGCCACGGTGGGTTCGGTAAAAAATGACTTGAGTTCCTCGGCGGCTATTGTAGGAACGGTCGTAGGAGTAGGGCTGGCGGTCGGTGTTGGCGCGGGTGTGGGAGTAGTCGTGGTGATACTTTCCAGATGGTCATTTTGCTGTTGCCCATACAAATAGACTAGGGTGGTGGTGAGAATAGCCAGTAACAAGATGATAAATAACAATTTGATGCTGCTTGGATGCGAACTGGGTTTAACGAAAGGATTATCAGAGTTTTTTGCTTGCGCATCAGTACTGGTTTGCGTGTTGATATTATTGAATTCGTTCATTGGATGGGTATTAGGCTCTATCTAGGCTTTAGGTTTTTAGGATTTTCATTGTTTATTCTAGTATCCAACCACCTGTTATCTGTCACCTAATGCTTAGACTCGCTTCTACTCCTCCCGGCAGTACCTTTTTCCACTCATTGCTTCCTCCAATTTGGTAGGTTAAATTGCCCTTTAGCAATACTTTACCTGTGCCTTTGGCAGTTATATCTAATCCGGATCCGTTAATAATAACAATTATATTCGAGCCGGTGACTGAAATGGTGCCAATTCCTGTATATTTTACCTCGTTATTCCCTATCTCTTCTTTGTGCCCTTGGCCGTTGGTGTCAACTTGGGCATCGCCGTTTTGGTCAATAATGGTTAGCGATCCTCCGCCGGCCGGGTCAACTGTTCCTGTTACCGAGCCGTTGCCGAGGGCGGCCATTTTACCGCTGCCTTTTGTGTGGATTACTCCGGTTCCGGCAAAGACCTTTATTTGTTTGTGCCGGTATTTAGTTAACTTTCTTGCTATTGCGGTCAAATCTCGATGAGCTTCCCGTAGCAATTGGTTGACTTGTTTTATCTGTTGATGAACTTCGGAAAAAGATAAGTTGTTGCCAGAGTCAGCTAGGCCATTGCATTTTTCTTGGACGGCATTTAGCTCTTCTCTTGCCTGAGAAATTTTGGTTCTGAAATTGGCAATCTCTTTTAGTAACTCGTCAATATCTTGGTCTTCTGCCTGTAGGCTTTTAATTTTTTCTTCTAATCGGTTGGCGGTGTTTTCTAGTCTGGTGAGAATATTTTCCACCTTGGCCTGGAGTATTTGGCAGGACCATTTTCTGGCCCGGAGCCGATTTTTTAACCAGTAATCCTTTAAAGTACGGGCATTTTCTTTAGCTGTCCCCAGGTCGGGGACGGAAGTAAAAGAGTGTTTTTGTTTCTGCAAATAGTTGATGTCGGTCTGAATTTCGGCTATTAAAGCTTGCTTTTCTTCGCTAGAGAGGGCTGAAGAATTTTCTATCCTTTTTTGGGCAGTTTCCAGGTAGGAAATCATGGTATCTATGGCGCTAGGAAAGTAAGTCTGGATCTTTTTCAAGAATAGATTGGAATTGGCGGCATTTTGGGCTTGTAAATATCTTTGTCGGGCAGTTACGAAATCGTCCTTTATTTGTTGATAGCTGCTCAGAACTTGGAGGTACTGTTTTTTTTGAGCTTGGTACTGTCCTGTTAAGTGTTGGTTGAGTTCAAAGGGTGATAATGCCTGTGGCTCTTGTGGAGAAAGCCAAACTAGAAACGGAGTCAGTAGGAATACAGATGTAAGCGCAACTTTAAAAATCTTTTTTTTCATCGTTATGCAAAGTCTGTAAAAGCACCACTCTTCAGGTTGAGAGGTAAAACACTCATCTTCTGTCTTGACCAAAATAGGTTGTCTTTCTTACGCGGCGTTTTGCTCTTTTTAGTTGTTTTAGTAGTTGTTTTAGTTGTTTTGGATTTCTCGGCAAAGCCGGCTCTTGATTTTTTGAATTCAATTCTCTTTCCCTTTGCAATATTGCGGGTGAAGTTGCTGCCTTTTCAAATTCTCCCGGGGTTAGTTCTGCTGCGGCTAGCGCATCTTGGACAGATCTCGCTTCTTCCAAAAGATCACCCCTGCCCTGCTGTTTGGCTGGGCTGCTGTCTCCTGAGATTTCTTCGAAGCCTTCTTGGACTTCTTCCGGCAATTTTCTTCTCCCTGGTTTTTCCCTCCCCTTGGGGATTCCAGAAGGGGTACCTCTTTTCCTAGTTCCCCTTGTTTTAGCACCGCCATAGAAATCTGTCTGCCTTTTAGGTTCGGTTTTTCCGGGAGGAGGGTTCCTAAACCTGTTTGCTTGCTCATCGCGTCGATCGAACCACTCCTCTACTCCTGGATCTTCTGAAAGTGGACGAATTTTTCCTACAGTCATGTGTTATAAAGCCTATCTGTGCGCTGGTTGAAGGCTTAATTTATATCTCTAGCCTATCTGCTCTTTGGCCATGTCACCAATTATTGGCAGTTTCCATTCTTCGTTATTGTAGGCTTTGTAGATTAATACGATCCACAGGGCAAAAGCGGCTAGGTTAAGCGGTATAGACAGCAAACCCAAAAAGTCAAAGAAGCTCAAGGCAACAGAAATCACAAAGACTGCTATTCCCAAGATGGTTGATTGCATGGCGTGAAAACGGACAAATTTATCTTCGGGTTCAATAAGTAAAAAGACAATTCCGGTAACTGGTCCTAAAACGTAGGCTAGAGCTCCGGCGATATTAGACTGCAAACCAGTGCCAGATTTTTTTGGCTGAGGACTGGCTTCTTCTGATATTGGTGTAGATTCCTGCGTTGGTTGGTCTGTTTGGGAAGACTGCGTTTGTTCTGTTTGTTGGTAATTTTCTTCTTGCATTATCCTTCACCCCCTTCTTAATGATCCCGATATCGCATCGGGAGAACTAGAGCCTGCCTGCTGCCATGACGGCGACACAACTTCGCTAAGCTCTAAAGGCTGAGACGGCTCAGTGGGCATACTAAAAGCGATCTAAGATAACTTTAATTTAATCCTATTCTAGCTTCTTATTTTTGTCAATGGCAATTGGAGGACGTGTTAAGTGCTGGAGCGGCGGAGGGGTCTCGAACCCCCGACCTTTTGCTTGGCAAGCAAATGTTCTGCCAACTGAACTACCGCCGCAAGCTACTAATTTATTATACCAGACTTGGTGGGTTCGGTAGGGCTTGAACCTACGACCTTCTGGGTGTAAACCAGACGCTCTAGCCAGCTGAGCTACGAACCCTATAACATTGTTGCTGATTGGCAAGAATTGTACCAAAAAATTGGCTTGTGGTAAAATAAATCGGTAAGTGCTCCGTTAGCTCAGTGGTAGAGCAGTGGTCTCTTAAACCATTGGTCGTAGGTTCGAATCCTACACGGAGCACTTCCAAACAGTACCCGGTACTTCATGAGGCCTACGGTGCAAGGAATAAACGATGGCGCGACAGTTGGGTCTTTACACGGATAATTTTTATCATATTTTTAACAGGGGAGCGTTAAAACGGGAGATTTTTTTGGATGATGGGGATTATTTTAGGTGGGTTAAGTTGATGTACTGGTGTTTACGCTACAATTATTCCCTTAGTAAATTTCTAAGTCGAGTTGATTTCATGCGCAGGACTGGCGAGGATTCTGGTCAGGTGGAGAAGGAAATCGCCAAATTCTATTCATTACCTCAGAGACCTGTTGAGATGATTGCTTGGGTTTTAATGCCCAATCACTTTCACCTTGTGCTAAAGCAGCTTGTGGAGGCAGGCATTTCTAGTTTTATGCATCGCCTTACCAGTTCGTATTCTCATTATTTTAATCGCAAATATGAAGGGACAGGGACTCTTTTCCAGGGTCGGTTTCGGGCCGTTCTTGTTGATACGGAGGAACAGTTCTTGCACCTTTGTCGATACGTTCATATTAATCCGTTATCGGCCGGGCTAGCAAGCAGGCAGACTTTGCCAGACTACTCTTGGTCTTCTTTCCGGTATTATATGATGGGAAAAGATGACTTGGTAACTACGAGAGAATATCTTGAGAGTTATTTTCCTTCGATACGTTTGTTAGGGGAATTTACCTTGGCGGGTTCTGTTAATCAAGAGGCCTATTTAATTGAAGGATTAACAATTGATGACGATTTTGGATGGTATGAAGAGAAACGCGCTTGTGAGAAAATACGGCGCGACAATTTGATAGAGGAAGTGTTTAAGGCCTAGTGGCAGTGACATGAAGTGCCGGGTACTGCTCTGGCTTGGTGGGTATGAGGTATTTTATTAAAACTTTCGGGTGTCAGATGAATATGGCGGATTCGGAAAGGTTGGCGGCGATGCTGGAGGGCCGCGGTTTGAAACGGGCGGAGAATATTAGAGATGCTGATTACATAGTTATTAATACCTGCATGGTTCGTCAGAGCGCCGAAAACCGTATTTATGGATTGGTAAATAACCTTGGCAGGCAACGAGCGGCAATGAAGAAACCTCAAAAGATTGTTCTTACCGGTTGTTTGGTGGGAGTGGCTCTGGGAGATCGAACTGGCAAGATGTTGAAACTTTTTAAAAAAAGGATGCCGGCGGTTGATGAGTTTTTGCCTATACAGGAAGTAGGCTTTGATTATGTTCCGAAGCGCTCCCATCGTAGACATGCCTGGGTGCCTATTTCCAACGGGTGCAATAATTTCTGTTCTTATTGCGTGGTCCCCTACGCCCGCGGGAGAGAGATTTCACGGCCGTTTGCCGATATCTTTAGAGAATGCCGGATACTTAAAAAGCAGGGGTATCAAGAAGTTACCCTGCTGGGTCAGAATGTGAATTCCTATGGGAATGATTTGATGAAAGATCCCAAATTTCAAGCACCGAATTCTAAACAAATTCAAGATACCAATGATCAAGATCCCAAACACAAAGAAAGTTGTAAACATTTAAATTTAGATTGTTTAGAATTGGTCGGAAATTACGACTTGGGGTTTGAGATTTCTCACGTCTTTACTTTATTCCCATATCTTCTTAAAGCGGTAGCTGAGCTAGGATTTGAGAGGGTTAATTTCATTTCTTCCAATCCCTGGGATTTTTCGGAGGAATTAATAGAGGTGATTGCAGGCAACGCAAATATTAGCCGACAAATTCATTTGCCAGTACAGTCGGGGGATAATCAGATATTAAAAAGAATGAATCGTCCCTATACAAGAGAAGAGTATGTTAAGTTAATTGAGCGGATAAGGCAAAGAATACCTGGGGTTTGTTTTTCCACGGATATTATTGTGGGTTTTCCCGGTGAGACTGAACAAGCTTTTCAAAATACGGTAAATTTGTGTCAACAGGTTGGTTTTAAAAAGGCTTATATTGCCATGTACTCCCCCCGCCCCCTAACTGCTGCCAGCCGTCTTTACAAGGACGATGTGCCGCACCTGGAGAAAAGAAGAAGATGGAGAGTTTTGGAGCAGCTCATTAACAGGAAGTAAACAGGATGCGGTTATTTTTTAACCTGTTAGTCAGTTGGTCTGTTACGAACTTAATAACTTTGGCAGTTTAAAATAGGGGCCTCTTTTCTTTGAGGTACCACTCATTAATATTTTCAAATCGATCCTGCGGCAGCCAAAGCTTGCGGATGTTTAGGCCTTTGATTTTAGTGGAGGCGATGTAATAAAGGTTAAGATGTTCCAAAAAGACGGCGGGAACTTCGGCATAAAAATATTTCTGAAAAGTGGCGTAGGCTTTTTTCCGTTCTTCTAGATCTAATTTTATTCTCCCCTCCTCTAAGGCTTTGTCTATCCGAGGGTGACTTATTCCGGAAAGATTCATTAACGGAGATTCTTTTTGACTGCTGTGCCAGTATATGTATGGATCGGGATCATGACCGTGTTCTTGGGCGATGAGAAAAGTTTCAAAATCATGTTTTTCAATTATTTCCTCAATACCTGCTTGATCCAGGGGTTCTACCACAGTCTCTATTCCCAAATCTTTCCATTGGTTTTTAATTGTCTTGGCGGTGTTTAGGTAAGTGCTTTCGTAGGGTGTTTTGAGATTAATTTTTTTAGGCAGACTAATATTTTTTTGGACTTGGTAGTCTTTGGCTTGTTGGGCATGGGCCCAAGAAATTTGCGGGATGGGCGAGGAGGAATGAACACCGGGAGTTTCAAGCTTAAGGCCGGCGGCTAGTGTTTCTCGCACCTTTTTGTCTTTTAATTTTTCGTCTCGTAAGTTAAAGATTATGACCAGGCTTCTGCCCCAGGTGGGTTTAATTAGCCTGATCGCATTGGGCCAGCTTTCTAGTTTATTAAAATCTTCATAAGTTGGAAGATTTAGGCTCATAATTTCTCCCAATTTAAATGCGGTAATGGCGTCTGAAGTGGCGGGGTAGAATTTAAAGCGGATGGAATTTAGATAGCCGTCAGGCAGGCTGAATTCTATCCAATCCACCCAGTTCTCAATCTTAGCGCTAAATTTGATAGCTTTAAATTTGGCCGGTCCGCTTCCTACCGGCCGGAGGTTAAGGGGATGGGTTTTGAGTTTATCAAGCGGGATCTGTTGCCATAAATGCGCCGGTAAAATGCCCGTACATAAATTTTCTATGAAGGGGGCAAAGGCGGTTTTTAGAGTAAATTGAATGTGATTTTGGTCAATTTTGTCAATGGTTACCTCTTCAAAAGTCTTTTTCTCGGGACCGTCATAGGCAGTATTTTGGGTGAGCTGGTAGGTGAAAACAACATCGTCAGCGGTAACTGGATGGCCGTCACTCCAGTATTGATTGGGTTTAAGCGCAACTACATAGACTTTACCCCCTTCCTTAACTTCCCAGTTTTTGGCCAGGTCTCCCACCGGTTGATTACGGGCGTTGTATTTAATAAGGCCGCGAAAGACCAGGTGGGACAGTTCGCGATCAATTCGGTTTTGATCAGCATATAGGGGATTTAGGAGTCTGGGTTGGCCTATAATCCCTTCTACTACTCGACCCCCACCAGCCGGTACCTTGGGAAGATGAAAATACCAGAATGAAATTGCCGCCATGGCCATAATACCCAGGATAGGCGGCAGAAAACCAATTAAATGGGAAAAAGGTTTTTTGGGCATCAATTCCTTTCTGTTTTAGCTGAAAATTACGTTGAGTATGGATGTAAAGCTGAACAAGACGGCTAAAATGATCGTGAGGACAAAAATAAATTTTTCTGCCCCGCGCTTGGTGTGGTAAATTTCACCTCCACCGCCAAATAAACCGGACAATCCGCTTTCTGGCGCCTGCAAAAGTACGGCGCCTACAAGCAGAAGACAGATGAGGATATGGATTATTTGTAAGATTAAAGGCCAGGGCATTGAACTTAGTTCCAATTTTCAATGTTTCAATTTTTTTATTCTACCAGCCAGTGTAAACAGCCTGAGATCACGCTTATTAATGAAGCTCCGATGATAGCTATTCCCCAGGCAGGGATAAAGAAAGGAACGATGAAAATTGGTCCAAAATCAATTCCCGGAAACCACATTCCGGAAATTTCAAAATTCTCTAGTAAGAAGGCGGTTAGATAGAGCATCGCCCCGTTAATAACCAGGCTGAAAAGTCCCAAGGTTATCAGCTGTATGGGAAGAGCAAAAAAGGAGATGATTGGTTTAACAAAAAGGTTGATAACACCAAAGAATAAAGTGATTACCAATAGGCCGCCAATTCCGCCCTGGTAGGATATGCTGGGAACGAGCCTGGCGGTGATGGCCACGGCAAGGGCATTTACTATAACTCTTAGAATGATTTTCTTCATTCCTGCCTAAGTTTAGCACAACACCGTTTAAAGGTCAAAAGTGCCTTGTGCGGTGTCAGGAAGCAACTGAGAGCATTAATTCTTGAAAGTTAAACAAAAATTATATTTTTTTAAGCTCCTCAATCTTATCTCTCAAAAAGGCGGCTTTTTCAAATTCTAAATTTTTGGCGGCTGTTAACATCTGTTGTTCCAGCTCGGCAATAGAGCTGGTAGTTAGATTTCTGTCTTCCTTTAGAAAACTCCCTATTGAATTAGTTTTCTTGGTTAACTCTTCTTTCTTTCTCTCAATAACTTTTTCCCGAATTGGTTTTCTTATTGACTTTGGCTTTATTCCGTGTTCGGCGTTATACCTTACCTGTATTTCGCGGCGGCGGTTGATCTCATCAATAGCTTCCTGCATGGAATTGGTAATTTTATCTGCGTACATAATAACCTCCCCGTTAATGTGGCGGGCGGCGCGTCCCATGACCTGGATCAGCGAGGTGGCAGATCGCAAAAAACCTTCTTTGTCGGCATCTAGGATGGCCACCAAAGAAACCTCGGGTAAATCCAGTCCTTCCCGGAGGAGATTAATGCCAACCACCACATCGTATTTGCCGCGCCGTAAGTTTTCCAAAATATCCAAGCGGTCTAGCGTGTCTACATCGGCGTGTAAATAGCAGGCCTTAATACCTTGCTCACTGAGGTATTCGGTTAGATCCTCAGCCAAACGTTTGGTTAAAGTGGTCACCAGGACCCTTTCTCTTTTTTTAGTGCGCTTAATAATTTCATCTACCAGGTTTTCTATCTGGTTTTGGATACTGCGCACTTTAATTTCTGGATCCAGAAGCCCGGTGGGGCGGATAAGTTGTTCGACAATTCCTTTCTTGAATGCCCGGGCTTTGTTTACTTCCCATTTTCCCGGGGTGGCTGAAGTGTAGATAATCTGCGGCGCTTTTTTTAAAAATTCGTCAAATCTTAGGGGACGGTTGTCCAAAGCTGACGGCAGGCGAAAGCCATAGTCAATTAGGGTCTGTTTGCGTGCCCGATCCCCTTCATACATGCCCCGAATTTGGGGAATAGTCATGTGGGATTCATCTATGATGATCAGAAAATCTTTACCAAATCGGTGGGTAAAGAAATCTAGGAGAGTAAAAGGAGGCTCCCCCGGCGCGCGGCCGTCAAAATAGCGGGAATAATTTTCTATACCGGAACAATAGCCAATTTCGGAAATTAATTCCAGATCGTAATTAGTGCGCTGCTCCAGCCGATAGGCTTCTAAGTTTTTCCCCTGCTTTTTGAGTTTGGCTGTTTGTTTTTTTAAGTCTCTTTGAATTGCTTTTATGGCTTGCTTTTTTCTCTCTTCGGCGGTGATGAAATGTTTCGCTGGATAAAGGGAAAAATTTTTTAGGTTTTCTAAAATATTGCCGCTAAGGGGATCAATTTTTTGAATTTTTACCAATCGGTTATCAAGTATTTCTAGCCTGATCAGGAAATCAGTATAAGAGGGCCAAAAATCTACCAGCTCCCCTTTGACCCTAAAGGCGGAGCGTTTAAGATGGTAATCATTGCGCTGGTAGTAAAGATGAAGAAGTCTCTTAATGAGATTCTCGCGGCATAGTTCCATGCCTACGGCCAGTTCAATAATTCTGGTAGCATACTCCGTTGGTGAACCCATGTTGTAAATGCAGGAAACAGAGGCTACCACGATAATGTCATTTCGCGTCATTATTGAAGTTGTCGCCGAGAGGCGGAGTTTGTCAATAAATTCGTTAATGCCGGCGTCTTTGGCGATGTAGGTGTCGGTTTGAGGGATGTAGGCTTCGGGCTGATAGTAGTCATAGTAGGAAACAAAATATTCCACGGCGTTTTTTGGGAAAAAATCACGGTATTCTTGAAAAAGCTGGGCCGCTAAGGTTTTATTATGGGAAATAACTAGGGCTGGCGTTTGAATGTTCTGGATAACATTGGCCATGGTAAATGTTTTGCCTGATCCGGTAACGCCAAGCAGAACCTGGTGTTTTAGGCCGGCTTTTAGTCCTTGGGCAAGTTTTTCAATTGCCTCTGGTTGATCTCCGGTGGGCTCAAAATTTGAGACGAGTTTAAGTTTAGGCACTGATGCTGGTTTGGAGATAACTTGGTTTCTAGAATTATCTCCGGGAATTTCTGCAACTATTGTAACACCAGCCCGCATTTGTGAGATTGAAGTCTCTGAGAGCTATCAGATGTTAAGTTTTAAGAATAGGGTGCGGTAAATGGATAGTATTTTGGTATCTAAACAGGACAGCGCCTGTAAAATATTTTTGAGAATGGGTCGTAAATGCCCAGCCCAGCAGTAAAAAATAGGGTGACACCCTCAAAGAGGGTGTCACCCTATCTGGCTACAGACTAAAGTCTAGTTGCGGAAACGAAGCACAGTTTGGGATAGATGATAGACTAGTCTATCATCTATTTTGATGAGGTCTGGTGGGATTTGCCTTAACAGCAGGTTCTGGGTTAGGTATGATAGACTAGTCTATCATACTGGCGTGATTGTTGGGCAGGTTGTGTTTTATACGATATACTAAGAGTGATGGGTTTAGAGTTTTTAAGAACAAAACAGGCGGGCATTTACTCGCTAGGCAATTGGCAGCCGCATAGTGTGACAGAAAGAGCCGCACTTGCTCTTGCCAAGGAGATGAATCAGTATGCTTGGGATAAAGGCTGGGTTAAAGCTAATTGCACCGCGGTGTATTTTGTGGGTGGATATCCGCGTGACTTAATGTATCGGCAGCTAAAAGGGCGGGATTTTGCGGCTAAAGATATCGATCTAACTACGCCGCTAAGGTGGGAGCAGGCAGCGGAATTCTTAGAAAGTCAGAAGATCACCGACCTAACAGTTATAGAGGGGATAGAAAGCGAGAAGAAGAATTTGGTTCATCGCGTATTATACCCGTTTGGCCCTGATGGCAAACGGCTTGAATTTGAAATAACCTCCTTTCGCGGTGAAAAAAATTACCGCGGCCATCATCCTCAAGAAGTTTGGCCGACTTTAGACATGCGTGAGGATGCCTCGCGGCGTGATTTTACAGTTAATGCCCTCTATTTTGATCCAGTTAGAAAGAAAATTATTGACTTTTTTAACGGGATAGAGGCTATAAAGGAGAATCTTTTGGATACGGTTGGTAATCCGAGACATAGATTTGGTGAAGATCCGGTGAGGATGCTGCGTTTGGTAAGGTTTAGGGCGCGGTATCAGATGAAGGTTGCTTGGCGGGCTGAGGGAGAGGTAAAAAACTGTCTTTCTGGTTTGGAAGCCGTTTCCGTAGAGCGGATTCGTGATGAAATGGAAAAGATCTTTTTAGAACCCCGTCTGGCTGATTCCATTGACTATTTGGTGAAGCTGGGTTTAATGGACTGGGTAATTAGACCAAGCATTTTAGACGGGATGTCTTTTGGCGATCTGGATAAAGTGCAGCATCCGCCCGGGGCGCCTTATCATAAGGAGGGGAGTGTTTACCGCCACACTTTGGAAGTTTTAAAAGTTTTGGAATCAGAGCGGCTTCTAGGGTACTTTAAGAGGCTTTTTAGTATCTTAAATAGGGCAAGCGGGGGGCAGAGTTCTGCAAGGGGCAGTTCCCAAACGAATATAGCTCAAAGTATGTACCCGGAATTAGTTTGGGCGGCGATTATGCATGACACCGGTAAAGCTAAAACCCAGAGAGTGGAAGCCGACGGTCGAGTTACTTTTAAAAAGCACGAATATGTTTCCGCTCGGCAGGCGGCAAGTTTGGCCAAATATCTCAAGATGAGCCGTAGGGAAGCGCAGGGTATAAGCTGGATGGTAGAGAACCATCTGAGAATTAGACTTTTTCCTCAAATGAAATTAAGTAAAAAGACGGCACTGTTTGATAACGAATATTTTCCTCACCTGGTGATGCTTTTATTTGCTGATCGTTTGGGGACTTTACCGGCCGAAGGCGGATATGAGATGATTGATGATTTTTTGGATTCACTTGAGGGTTATACTGAATTTAGGCAGAGGCTGGAGAGAGAAAGCCGGTACCGGCTGCCTATAGATGGCCATGATGTTATCGCCGCCGGTGTCCCCCAAGGACCCCGTGTTGGTCAGGTTCTTAAAGTTTTGAAAGAAAAGTTTGATGATTATTTAGATGAAAGAGGCAGGCCGCCAGAGCAGTCGACGGTTCAAAAATGGCTGGAAGAGGAAACAGCACCTTAGGATGTCTTAATGAAAATCCTAGTTCCCGGTGAGAAGAATATCATGAAGAATTTAGATGGTCGTCCATTCCTTTAGCGGATCTTGTTTTATATTCACTGTACTTGTGGTAGAGGAAAAAGAAACTGGCGATGATGATTATAGCAAGAACTAAGTTTTCGTATTTTTCCAGCCAGCCGCCGACTAGTTCCCAG
The DNA here is from genome assembly GCA_002084955.1 of candidate division CPR3 bacterium 4484_211. Taxonomy (GTDB): domain Bacteria; phylum Patescibacteriota; class 4484-211; order 4484-211; family 4484-211; genus 4484-211. The sequence continues at coordinate 53,493 of MZGJ01000004.1, forward strand.
TTTTCTCCCAAGAGCTTCCCGGCGATGGTTAAAGCGGCGGTCCAGATGCCTGTTCCCAGCGTGGTGAAGAAAAGAAACTTGCCCCAATTCATTTGGGAAAGGCCGGCGGGGATAGATATGAGACTACGGATAATAGGAATTAAGCGGCCGGTAAAAATAATTAACTCTCCTCTTTTCTTAAATTGTTCAAGGGCTTTGTCCAAATCGGATTCGGACAAAAAAAGATAACGGCCGAATTTCCTAAAAAAATTCCTCACAATAATTTCGTTCCCCCACGCGCCGAAGGCGTACCAAAAAATTGCTCCCAAAACTGAACCCAATGTCCCCATTAATATCGCGATTATCAGATTGAATTTCCCTTGAGTCGCCAAAAAGCCGGCAAAAGGCATTACCACTTCCGAAGGAATGGGAGGGAAAACGTTTTCCAGAGCCATGATGGCAACAATGCCGGGATAGCCAAGGGCGGAGATGATGTTTAGGGCAAATTGAGAGATTAATGATAAAAGAGCAGGAATCATAGTTAATTTTCAATCCCTTAAATCCAAATTTCAAGGTCCAAATTTCAAATCAAGTTCAAAGCTCAAAGTTTGAATTATTTCTTCTTTCCCTTTAGTATCGTGGAAAAAATCAAAGTCAGCTCGTGGGCCTCTTTCCATAATTGTTTGCACTTATCCTTCTTGACAGGATATGCTTTGGTAAGCATTCGTACCCAATGCATCGTTTCTTTAGCTTCCTTCCTGCAGAGACTAATTTTGTGTTTGAAATCCCTCTTCGATTCTGCCGCATCTGCTTCCATGTAGTTTGCACCAATACTTGTTCCTGATCTAACTACCTGACTTACAAGTGGGCGGATTACGGTCGTATTTGGTAATTTTTGGGCAAATTCCACAATACTTTCTCCAAATGTTGCCGTTCTTTCTTCTAGGTCGTATACTTTTTTGTCATTTGGGTTTTGGATTTGGTTTGTCATTTGAACTTTGTCCTTTGACGCTTCCCTTATAGATTGAAAATTGTAAATTGGAAGTTGGGGGCTGGATTATTTTTACGTTTTGCACTTATTTGACCAGTGTCGAAGTATCTCCTATCGGCAATCCCATTTCTTTGGCTTTCAAAAATCGGCGGACTATTTTGCCGCTTCTGGTTTTGGGGAGAAATTTAACAAATTCAATCTCTCGCGGATAGGCGTGCCCGGCCAGATGTTTTTTTACAAACTTCTTAATGTTTTCTTTAAGCTCTTCGGTTCCCCTTTCTCCCTCTTTTAGAATTACAAAGGCTTTAATAATTTCTCCTCTCATCGGGTCTGGCTTGCCAATGACCCCGGCTTCAATAATTGACGGATGTTCTACCAAAGCCGATTCCACCTCAAAGGGTCCTACCCTTTCCCCGGAGGTTTTAATAACATCATCGGCGCGGCCGATAAACCAGAAATAGCCATCTTTATCCATATAGGCGCGGTCGCCGGAAATATACCAATTATTTACAAAATAGCTTTCGTATTTCTGCGGTCTTCTCCAGATCTTCTGCATCATTGAGGGCCAGCCGGGCTTAATGGCTAAGTTACCTTCCTGCATTGGCGGCAGCACCTTCCCTTTATCATCTACAATGGCCGCTTTTATTCCCGGCAGGGGCTTACCCATGGAGCCGGGTTTGATGTCCATACTTGGGTAATTGGCAATTAAGATCCCGCCGGTCTCAGTTTGCCACCAGTTGTCATGAAAAGGGATCCCAAAAACCTTTAGTCCCCACCAAACTCCTTCCGGATTTAGAGGTTCTCCAACACTGCAGAGATGACGCAGTTGGCGGAGGTCAAATTTTTTGGGCAGCTCGTCGCCGGCGGCAATAAGCATGCGAACGGCGGTGGGGGCGGTGTACCAGACAGTCACATCGTATTCCTGCAAAATCTCGTACCATTTTTCGGGGTTAAAGCGGCCTTGGTAAACCACGGTGGCGGCGCCGTTGGACCAGGTTCCCAAAATTTCGTAGGCAATGCCGGTAACCCATCCGGGATCAGCCGTGCACCAGTAAATGTCGTCTTCGTGGATATCCAGAACCCACTTGGCGCTCATGTGTTCATGCAAAATTGCCAGGTGTTGATGGATAACCCCTTTGGGCTTGCCGGTGGTTCCGGAAGTATACAGCATAAAAGCCGGCTCGGTGGGCTTCATATGAGCCGTGCGAAACTCTTCAGAAGCTTTGGCCATAGCCTTGGGCAAACTGACCGATTTGGGGGTATTCTCTTCGGAGTCAATCAGAAGAACTTTTTCCAAACGCGGGAGCTTGTCTCTTATTTTGTCAAGCCTTTTTTTTAATTCTTTGTTGGTGACCAAAATTTTGGCGGCGCTGTTTTGCAGGCGGTCGAGGAGTGCTTTTTCGCCAAAAGCGGAAAAAAGAGTTCCGGCAATGGCGCCGGTTTTCAACGTGCCTAAGAAACCATAGTAGAGTTCGGGAACCCGGGGAAGGAAGAAGAAAACACGGTCGCCGCGCTCAACGCCCAATTTTCTTAAAACATTGGCAAACTTGTTGCTTAACTCCATTAATTCCAGGAAGGTGTATTTTTTCTTTTCTCCCTTCTCGCCTTCCCAAAAAAGGGCCACCTTGCTCTTGCGATCACCTTGGGCATGGCGGTCAATGGCATTGTGGGCGGCGTTAATCCGGTTGTTGGGGAACCAGTCTAGTTCATGATAGGCTTTTCTCCACTCAAAAGCCTTGTAGACGCTTGCGTAGTTTTTAAGATTAGGTTCTTTTTTAAGGAGGTCTTTAGTTTTTTTGATAATTTCTTTGTTCATGTTTGGCTAATTTTAGCACGGATGATAAATCCGGCACAAGTAGACTGCATTTCTTTTAAATCATCCAGCAATTAGACTTCTTCCGGTCATTTCTTCTGGCTTGGCAATGCCTAAAACTTCCAGTATGGTGGGAGCGACATCAGCCAGAATCCCGTTTCTTAATTTTATATTCTTGTTGTCTTTTAGTTCTTGGGCCACGGCGATGCAGGGAACCGGCGAGTTGTTGTGGGCGGTGTCAATTTTGCCGGTTTGCGGATCAATCATTACTTCCGCGTTGCCGTGATCGGCAATAATTAAACAAAATCCGTTACTTCTTAAAATCTCTGGGATAACTTTGCCCAGGCAATCATCAACAGCGCTAACGGCTTTGCGGGCCGCCTTTAGATTGCCGGTATGCCCTACCATGTCGGCATTGGCGTAATTAACAAGAATAAAGTTGTAGAGATCGGCCTTAATCCTTTCCAAAAGAATTTCCGTTACCACCGGGGCACTCATTTCCGGTTTTTGATCATAGGTGGCTACCCGAGGCGAGGGAACTTTAATTGTCTGCTCGCCGGGAAAAGGTGCTTCATGACCGCCGTTAAAAAAATAGGTAACATGAGGGAACTTTTCCGATTCCGCCAGGTGGAGCTGGGTCAGTCCTTGTTCGGAAATGATCTCCGCTAAAGGGTGTTCAACATAGATATGTTTGAAGAGAGTTCCGGACACCGGCAGGTTTTTTTCGTAGGGAGTCATCGTGATGAAAAATAGGTCTTTGAGAACTATATTCCTCTTAAACCCTGCAAAGTCGGGTTCAACAAAAGCGGAGGTCAACTGCCGAGGTCTGTCGAATCGGAAATTAAAAAAGATTACCCCGTCTTTGTTTTGGATGGGAACAAAGTTACCGCCTCCGATTTTGGTGGGTGAGATGAATTCGTCGGTTTCTCCGCGCCGGTAGGCGTCTAAAATGGCTTTGGCCGGCGTTTCGGCCAGATATCCTTTGCCCAAAGTCAAGAGGTCGTAAGCCTGCTGTGTCCGGTTCCATCTTTTATCCCGGTCCATGGCATAGAAGCGGCCGATGATGGAACTAATCTGGCCAAGTTGGACGCGGTTCTTTAGAAAGTCGTTTACTTCATTTATAAATTCCTGCGCTGATTGGGGAGGAGTGTCTCGGCCGTCGGTAAAAAGATGCAGGCAAACTCTGTCCACATTCTGCTCCTTGGCGGCCCTGAGCAGGGCAAAAAGGTGGTTCGTGGAGCTGTGAACCAACCTGTTTCCCAGAAGGCCCATAATGTGCAGGGCGGAGTGGTGTTTTTTTACGTGTCTGCAGACATTAATTAGAGCTTCTTTTTTAAAGAACGAGCCGTCTTCAATAGATCGATCTATAACAGCAACATCTTGGGGGACGATATATCCTGCCCCAATATTTAGGTGTCCGGTTTCGCTGTTGCCAAATTCTGTTTCCGGCAGACCAACGGCTTTTCCCGACGCTTGAAGCTGTGAGTGGGGATAGTGGGCGGTTAAGTAGTCAAATGTGGGAGTTTTGGCTGAAGCAACTGCGTTCCCCGGGCTAGGCGGGGCGATGCCCCAGCCGTCAAGAATAATTAAAACGGCAAATTTATAGGTGGTCATAGGGAAATGGCCGGATGGTAAAATGGCTCAATGGTCAAATAACAAGGCTCTCGGATTTTTTATGAGAGATGATAACCATCTAGCTATTTAGCCATGTTTTATACGATCATCTCATCTATCTCAAGCAAGCGGTTGTACTTGGCCGTTCTTTCCCCTCTGGCCGGCGGGCCTGATTTGATAAAATCGGCGGCAATTCCCGCCGCTAGATCGGCGATAAAGTTATCGTTGGTTTCTTTGGATCGGTGTGAAACCACCAGTTTAATTCCTTTCTTTTTGGCAATTTTTACCACGCGCAGAACCTCGGTGATTGTTCCGATCTGATTGGGCTTGATGATCATTCCCTTAATGGCTCTTGATTGGATGGCTTTTTCCAAATAAACCGGATTGGTTGCGGTTAGGTCGTCGCCAACAACAATGACTGCGGGATTAATTTCGCTGTTTAAAGTTTCCCAGAGATCCCATTTATCTTCGGGGAAAGGATCCTCTAATAGTTCCAGAGGATAGTGGGAAGCTAATTCTTTAAAGTATTCTATGGGTGATTCTGAGGCCTCTTTTGGCAAGGCGCCGGCCGCATCGATTCCCAGAGTGAAGTCCTTGGTTGGCTTGTAGCCGTTTTGGCCGGCAGATTGAATTAACAGGTCTAGGGCTTGGGAATTTCCCTCTAGCGACGGGGCAAATCCTCCCTCTTCACCGTACCCGCTGATGAGGTTTTTTTCGAGGAGAATTTTTTCCAGATTGTGGAAAGTCTCTGAGGCCATTCTTAATTGCTCCCAGAATGATTTTTGGGTTCCTTTTTGTGGGATGAGAAGGAATTCTTGGAAGCTCAGATTGTTGTGGGCGTGTCGGCCGCCGTTAATTAGGTTAAAAACAGCCCGGGGCATCTGGTACTTATAGTCGGTGGCGCCGATTTTCAGATCTTCCTCTTCTACGATAAGTTCATTAAAGTAGTGGTTCAGATGGACAAAGAGGTGTCTTTTGGCCACATGGGCGCCGGCTTTGGCCACGGCCATAGAAACGGGCAAAATGGCGTTTACCCCCAGATTGGCCTTGTTGGGAGTGCCGTCCAGGTCAATAAGTTTGCGGTCAATTTTCCCCTGCTCGATAGGGTTTATTCCCTTGATGACCGGATTAATGGCCTCGTTGATTTTTTTAATCGCATTTGAAACTTCTTTCCCTTGGAAACGGGAAAAGTCTTTGTCGGTAAGTTCAATCATCTCCTTGGCCCCACGGGAAATACCCGAAGGACAGGAAGCGGTGAAGTATTCGCCTTCTTTGTCTAGAGACAGGGTTACCTCCACGGCGGGTTCTCCTTTGGAATTTAGTATTTGACGGGCGGAAAGATTCTTAATCAAAGACATAATTCTTTAAGACTTGAGGTTAATTTTCAATTTCTAATTTCCTCTGCTCTTGTAAATTTGTCATTCGGATTTTGGGTTTGACTTAACACTTGAACTTTGTCATTTGACATTTTAGAGGGTTCTGCAGAACGCTGTGGCCGGGACATTTATGGCCTCTTCTCAGGAGGCCATATCAGATGAAAAACGGCGCTATTTCTTCTCATCATGCTTATTAAAGAACTCCTTCACTTCTTCTACAATCTGCTTGGGAGTATAGGCAGATTTAATTAGGTAAGCTTCGGCTCCCACATCAAATGCCTCCTTTATTAGTGAATCCTGTCCCAGATTGGTCAAAAGGATCACAGGAATGTCCTTGGTTTCGGGCTTGCTTTTCAGCGTCCGCAGGACATCTAGTCCGTTTACTTCGGGCAACATGATGTCCAAAAGAATAAGCGACCACTTTTTCTCCGATGATTTCACCAGGCCGCTGGCTCCGTCTTCGGCAGATTCTACCTCAAATCCCGCCTTGGTTAGTTGCCGTTCGTAAAGCTCCTTAATAAACAGATCATCTTCAATAAGAAGAATGGATCTTGATTGTTCTTTAGACATAGTTTATTAGGCTCCGGGTTTTATTCTCTGTTCTAGTGTCTGTGACCTAACACCCAGAAACTGCTATCTACTTTGTACCATACTTGCTTCCGCTTTGGCAACTAGTTGTTTAACTTTATAAAATGCGTCCGGGTTGACCGAGATAGAAGAGATACCCCATTCGACTAATTTTTGCACAAACTCTGGATAGACGCTGGGCGCTTGGCCGCAGATGGAACACAAAATGCGGTGTTTGCGGCATTCTTTAATTACCTTTTCAATTACCTCCATAACTGCAGGATTGGTTTCATTCAGGGTGCTTCCTAAGACGGGGTTGTCTCGGTCGGCGGCCAAGATTAGCTGGGTTAGATCGTTGGATCCAATGGAGACTCCGTCAATGCCGACGCCGATAAAACGTTCCAACAAGATGGCGCTGGCCGGCGTTTCCACCATGATAAAGAGTTTAAATGACGGAGAGCGGTAGAGGTTATTGGCGGCCAGTACTTTTTTTATTTCAATTAATTCCTCAACTGTTCTTAAGAATGGAATCATCAGCCAGAGATTTTTGTAGTATTGTCTGACTTTTTTTATCGCCTCGAGCTCCAGTTGAAAGACCTGCGGGTCTTTAATGTAGCGCAGGGCGCCGCGCATCCCCAGCATGGGGTTGGCTTCTTCTTCCTCGTATTTATCTCCGCCTTTTAGATTACGGTATTCATTAGTTTTAAAATCAGTTGTTCGGTAAATTACCGGCCGGGGTTTAAAGGACTTGGTGAAAATACGGAGTCCGTTTTCCAGTTCTTTTATAAATTGATCTTGTTTTCCCTGTTTAATTAAGTATTTTGGATGCACGCCGATGCCGGCAATCATAAACTCGGCTCTAAGCAGGCCGACTCCGTCCACCGGCAGTTTGGCAATTTCTTCAGCGCGTTCCGGCTCGGCAAGGTTCACATAAATTTTGGTTGCTGTCTTACTGGCGGCAATTTGCTCTTTATTTGTGGCAACTTGTTGATTTCCGCTTATTTGCTGCGCTAAATCTCCTGTGTAAACTACGCCGTTTTGCCCATCTATGGTGACCGTTTCTCCGGAGGCTAGAGTGTTGGTGGCGACTTCGGTTCCAACAATGCAGGGAATTCCCAATTCACGGGAGATAATCGCCGCGTGACAGGTGGTTCCTCCCTCGTCGGTGATAATGGCCGCCGCTTTTTTCATGGCGGGAACGAAATCGGGAGTGGTCATGGTGGTGACCAGAATTTCTCCTTTACGTATTTTACTGATTTCCTTGGCGCTTTTAAGTTTTTTAACCTTGCCGCTGACCACGCCCGGGCTGGCGCCCAGACCTTTGAGGATAATTTTTTCATCAAACACCCCAAAATCAGTACCCGGTACTTCATGAGGCTTTTGTGTAAGGGTTGTCACCGGTCTGGTCTGGACAATATAAATTTTGTTTTTCCAAATTGCCCATTCAATATCTTGAGGAAATTGGTAGTGTTTTTCCAGTGCCTTGCCGATTTTAGCCAATTCCTTAATTAGTTGATCACTGATTTTTTGCTTCTTGCGCCAGTCCCGCGAAACGGCAACTTCACCTTTTTGGGTAATCATTTTGTCTTGAGGGACAATCTTTTTGGTTACGATCTCTAAACTGTCTTTGTTTACCTGGTAGTGATCGGGGGTAATGCTGCCGGAAACAATGCCCTCCCCCAGCCCGTAAATGGCCTCAATGGTGATGATCTTGGGATTGTTGGAGATGGGGTCTACGGTGAATTCTATGCCGGACATTTGCGACTGGATCATTTTCTGTACGGGTACGGCTACTCCGACTTTAAAATGGTCAAATTTCTTTTGCTCGCGATAGTATATGGACCGGGCGGTAAATAAAGACGCCCAGCATTTTTTGACCGCCTCTGCCACCTGGTTGGGCCCGCTAATGTTAAGGAAGGTTTCCTGCTGGCCGGCAAAAGAAGCTTCGGGCAAGTCTTCGGCAGTGGCCGAAGAACGCACGGCTACTTTGGTTCTAGCACCGAGCTTTTTATAGGCCTGCGTAATTTCCTTTTCTATCTTGGGGGGTATCTGGGATTGGATGATAAGTAACTTGATGTTGGCGCTCGCTTTTTGAAGTGAATTGGTGTTTTCTACTTCTATGGGATTGAGGATTTCTTTTAGCTTTTGGGTGAGCTTATTTTCTTTTAAAAAATAGAAATAGGCGTTGGCGGTAACACAGAATCCTTCCGGAACGGGAAACCCGGCCTGGGTCATTTCTCCTAAATTGGCCGCTTTTCCACCGACTTCGTTAAGATCCTTTTTGTTGATTTCCTTAAACCACTTGACAAACTGCATGACAGGCGCAATCTTCAAAACCTAGGGTGTGAAACACAGTATAAAACTTAAAACGCGAAAGCCTTGGTTACTTAAAGCTGCAACTTTACATTTTACGTTTTACATTTTGAGCTTATACAGGCTACTTAAATCTACCACAGGATATCTTTCTAGTCGAGACTTAACGAAACCTACAATTTCCTTTAATTTATCTTTGCTTTCCGCTTCAAATCTCAATGAAAGGTTGGGCGTGGTGTTGGAGGCGCGGATTAAAGCCCACTCGGTAGGTGAAAAGCGGATACGGACGCCGTCAATCTCTATCAACTGCCAGTCTTTGTGGGAATTGATAATCTCTTCTCTAATTTTTTGTTTAATTTCCTCTACAATTTGGAATTTTTGGTCATCAGGGCAGGGGGCTTTTAGCTCTTCGGTGTGGGCAGTCTTGGGAACATCAGCAAAAAATTGGGAGTAGGGATGATCTGCTTTGGATAGAATTTCCAAGATTCTTGCCCCGGCATAAAGCCCGTCGTCAAAACCGTAGTAATTGTCTTTGATGTAGGTATGGCCGGAAACTTCGCCGCCCAGAAAAATGTCCTTATTTTCCATTATGGCAACATGGAAGAAAGAGTGGCCGGTTCTGGTAATAAAAGGTTGCCCGCCCATTTTCTTTATTTCATTGGCTAAAACATATGAGCTTTTTACATCAAATAAGACTTTAGATCCGGGATGATTTTTGAGGACATCTCTAGCCAGAACAATTAGTGTCTTGTCATTTTCATAGATGTTGCCTTTTTCATCAATTACGCCAAAACGGTCGCCATCGGTGTCAAATCCTAATCCCAGATCTAGTTTTTCTTTAAGAATTATTTCTTTTAAGCCCTGCATGTTAATTTTGGCGCCGGGATCAGGTTGATGGTAGGGATAGTCGCCGTGGAGATTGCAGTATAACGGGAAGATTTCGCAGGGAAATTGTTTAAACAATCGGACGGCAAAGGCCGAGGCGGTGCCGTTGCCGCAGTCAATAGCTAATCTGAGAGGCTTTTCCAAGTGGATGCGCGACTTGATGTCAGCAAGATATGTTTCAAAGATTTCGCCGTCGTCGTAGGCAACTTCGGCTTCCCCTCTGACAAATTCACCGCTTTCAGCTATTTGTTTTAGTTTTAATAATTCTTTCCCATAAAGAGGATTGGCGTTTTTTAGGTCAAACCTGAATCCGTTGAATTCCTTGGGATTGTGCGAGCCGGTGATAATGACGCCGGCGTCGGCCTTTGTTTTTATAACCGCATAGTGCACTAGGGGGGTCAAACTTAGTCCCAAGTCTAGGAGATCACAGCCTGTAGAGAGAAGACCTTCGGTAAAGTAGGCATTGATCTCGTCAGAGGTAAAGCGGTTGTCGTGTCCTAGGATAACTTTTTTCCGTCCTAGTTGCTGTTTTTGCAAATAAGTCCCAAAGGCCTGGCCCAAAATTTTTGCCTCTCTGGGCATAAAGTCTTTGCCGACAATGCCTCTAATGTCATAGGCGCGGAAGATGTTGGAATTCATGGGATTTTTTAATAAGGGCCGTCCCTAAAGGGGAGGGTGCATAACCGGTTAATCACTGCTTCGGTTTGCTGATTAAATCCGGTCTATATTTTTCGGTTAACTCTTTGGCTTTTTCTTTCCTCCACTTTTCAATTTCTTTGTGATTTCCAGAGGTTAGAATTTCGGGTACTTTCATGCCTTCAAATTCTTCGGGGCGGGTGTATTGGGGATACTTGAGCAGACTTTTTTGGTAACTAAATGATTCTGCCTGCCTAGAGGCCTCTTTCCCCAGCACCCCGGGTATTAGGCGGGAGACGGCGTCTACAATAACCATGGCCGGCAGCTCACCGCCGGTGAGTATGTAGTCACCGATGCATAAACGTTCATCAGCTATGTGGTTAAAGATGCGCTGGTCAACTCCTTCGTAGTGGCCGCAGATGATGATGATGTGCTGAAGGTCGGAGAGTTTTTTGGCTATTCGGTGATTAAATTTCCGCCCGGCGGGGGAGGTGAGAATTACGTGGGAAAAGCCTTTTTTCCGTTTACGCTTTTGTGTTTGACTAAATTTATCTTTAAGCTGTTGTACAGCTCTAAATACTGGCTCAACTTTAAGAATCATCCCCTCCCCTCCTCCGTAGGGTTTATCGTCCACCGTTTTGTGTTTGTCGGTTGCCCATTTTCTAAGATTGTGGATGTTTATGCTAAGTAGATTTTTATCAACCGCCCTCTTGATGATAGATTCATCAAAAGGCCCTTTAAACATGTTGGGGAAGAGTGTAAGAATGTCAATGGTCATAATTCAGATAACCAAAATTTTCCCGTGTTTGAAATTTGTCATTTGGATTTGGTTTGGCATTGGGCATTTTTAATTTGACATTTTGCGGCCGTTTGGCCATATCGGCTGTCCAACTTAAGTTTATAATAATCTCGTTTTTTTCTCAATAGCTATGCCAAGATGTTGATATGCTCTTTCCGTTGCTACTCTGCCTTTGGGCGTTCTTTTAATGAACCCTTTTTGTAAAAGAAAAGGCTCGATGACCTCTTCCAATGTCCCCTGGTCTTCGGCCAGAGCCGAAGCCAGTGTGGACAGCCCGGCCGGTCCCCCCTTAAATTTATGGATCAGTGTTTTTAGATAACGCTGGTCATTTTTGTCTAAGCCTTCTTCGTCAACTTCCAAAATATCCAAGGCTTTTTTAACGATTTGGGGAGTGATCCGGCAGGCGTGGTTTACTTGGGAAAAGTCCCGGATGCGTTTTAGCAGACGGTTGGCAATTCGGGGAGTCCCCCGCGCTCTCTTGGCAATTTCCCGGCAGCTTGAAGGATCCAGCTGAATGTTTAAAAGGCTGGCTGACCGAGAGATAATTTTGGACAGCTCGTCCTGGTTAAAGAAATCCAGGCGGTGGGTGACCCCAAATCGGTCTCTTAGCGGCGAGCTCATTAAGGAGATGCGGGTGGTGGCTCCGATGATGGTGAATTTGGGCAGGTCCAAACGGATGGTTTGAGCGGATGGGCCCTTGCCCAAGATAATATCTAGGCAGAAATCTTCCATCGCCGAGTACATAGTCTCTTCCACCGCCTTGTTGAGACGGTGTATTTCGTCAATAAAGAGGATGTCTCCGGTTTGGAGATTGGTAAGAATTGAGGCCAGATCGCCGGTGCGCTCGATGGCCGGGCCGGAGGTTGCCCGTACATTAACCTTCATCTCGTGGGCCAGGATGTGCGCTAGGGTGGTTTTACCCAGACCGGGCGGTCCGTAAAAAAGAACGTGATCTAAAGGATCGCCGCGTTCCTGAGCGGCCTGAAGGAATATTCTAAGAGCCGAAAAAACTCCTCTTTTTACTGTCCCGCCAAAGAAAAACTCCTTTAATGATCTGGGGCGGAGCGCATAATCTAAAACCTCGGAGGTGGTTTTGGATGAAGAATTGTGATTAGAATTGTCTAAGGCTGTTTTTTTAGTCATTTGAGCTTGAGGTTGCGGCGCGGCTTTCTGGTTCTTGGGTAGATTAAAATTCATTTTTTGTATCATCTTCCCAAGATCTTTAGGCATTCCCTAATTTTATCTTGTACCGATAAATCTGTGCCAATTTTTCTTATTGCCTCTTTGGCCTCCCTTTTGGCGTATCCCAGACTTACCAAAGCTTCAACAACCTGCTTTGTTTCCGGATCTTCTTCCAGTTGGGAGAGATCAAAATCCTTTTCCTTTCCGAACTTGGATTTTAGTTCCAAAATGATCCGGCCGGCATTCTTTTTACCAATACCGGGCACGGAGGTAAAAACATGAGTGTAATTCTTTTCTACCGCCTCCTTGATCTCGCTGACCGAGGCCTGCGAAAGAATACCCAAAGCACTTTTGGGTCCTATGCCGGAAATATCAATGAATAACGAGAAAAGAGTTTGTTGTTCCAGTGAGTCAAATCCGAAAACTTCTAGTTCATTCTCCCGCACGTAAAGATAGGTGTAAAGGTCTACTTTATCGCCTTTTTTCTTCTGGGACAGTAAGGACAAGGGGACGCGAACCTTGAAAGATACCGGGCCGAGGCTAATGATTAACGATTGGCTAATTTTTTGTTCAACTGTTCCGCGAATTTTAAAAAGCACGGTAGTAAAATTTAAGATGCGGTAAACTTTGCTTTGTTATGACCGGGAATTGTTTCATTAAAGATTTACTGTAAATTGAGAATCATTTCTACAATATTGCATTATAACTTAGGATGTTCTCCCTTTTTGTTGGACACTTATGACTCGTTCTCAACTTGCTTGATTGACCTTTCGCTTTGTGTTTCATGTTTTATGCTTACTGCTGCTGTATAGGCTACGGCTAGCGCATCGGCCGCATCATCAGGTTTGGGTATTTCTTTAAGGTTTAGAAGGCGCTTGATCATTTTCTGGACCTGGATTTTTGCTGCCTGTCCGTAACCGCAAACGGCCAGTTTAATTTGAAGAGGGGTAAATTCGCAAATTTCTATCTTGCTGGCCTGTCCAGCCAAGAGAACTACTCCCCTTGCCTGTCCGACGACAATTGCCGTCTTAACATTCTTGCCAAAAAAAATTTTCTCAATGGCAACTAAATTTGGTTTGTATTGGACGATTAGTTGATTTGTTCTTTCATAAATTTTCTCCAATCTCTCGCCGAGCTTTTTTTCGGCCGAAGTTTTTATGATGCCGAAATTGCAGCTTCTGATTTTTGATTCCTGACTTTTAACGATTCCCCAGCCGGTGGTGGCCAAGCCGGGGTCAATCCCGAGGATGGTGATGGATTTTTTTGGGGGCTTTTGATATTTTGGCATTTGGGGGGGTGACTACTTTACCGTGAGCCCAATACGCAAAAGTTATAGATTTTAGTTTTAAGTTATGGTTTCGAGTTTGGAACTCTGCGCTTTGACTTTTTACCATTCTATCTCTCTTTTCTTTTCTTGACAAGTTGTGCCATAATGGGGTTCAATAGGGTGCGGGGGCACGTCTAGGGGGCGCGTGGGAAGGCATCTCTCTTAAGAAGGGATGACATCCTAATCAACGCCCCAATTAGTTACTTTGATTAATCCATTAAGGAGGTGATTCATCATGGACGAGAAAAAGAAGTATCGTTGTCCGGAATGCGGTAAAGAATATGAGTACACTGCCGAGGAGGTTGAGGAAGGTAATCCTCGTTGTCCCGAGTGTGATGTGGAGTTGGAGGAGGTTGAAGAGGAAGCTGCCGAGTCTGAGGAGGGCGTGGCTGATGAGCAGGAAGAAGCGCCAGAGGCCGATTTGGAGGAGGAAACGGAGGAGGAGGATGAAGACTGGAGTAGTATTGCGGATGGAGATGAAGATGATGACTTAGATTTTGGAGATTGGGATGATGAGGAAGAAGACGAGGAGGATGTTTTGGAGGAGGAGTAGTTTTTTAATGTTCAATTGGGGACGCCGTCCCTTGATTTCGTTGATATTGGGTAAGCCTTCAAGGGACGGTCCCTGAAAATTGGTGCCGGAATAGGAATGGCGTGGCGGGCTGTTTGTGGCCTTTAAACTCAACCCTCTTTGAGCTTGTTGTCCCATTCAAATGATTGATCAGTGCGCGTTTAGGTCGCAGGCTGATTGCGGTGCCATTTGGTATGCGGCAGGAGTCTGCCATTGCGAGTAAAGTGTTGCGTTATGTTCTGGCTGAAATTACAATAACCAAGCACCAAATTGCAAATAAATTCAGAATTCTAAATTCAAATAACCAAAACTTTCCCGTGTTTGAAATTTAGAAAATTGTAACTTGGGCATTGCTTGAAATTTGTCATTTGGATTTGGTTTGACATTTTACGAATTTGCGTTTTTCAAGGAGCAATCCCTGTCCCGGTTATACTTTAATCTGACCAGATCTTTTTAGGAAGACTAGAGCATTAAGCGTTTTGGGGTTCTTGGTTTTGAAGCAGGCTGTGTTGGATTAATTTTATTGCTTCCTCTTTTGATTTCCACCCTTTTACTTTTACCCACTTTCCTTCTTCCAAGTCTTTATAGTGTTCAAAAAAGTGAACAATTTTCCTTTTGATAATTTCGGGCAGGTCGTTGATGTCGGCAATTGCGCCGTATTCGGGATCAACTTTCTTTCGAGGAACGGCGACAATTTTTTCATCCTGGCCGGCTTCGTCTTCCATATTAAGCATACCAACAGGACAGGCAGTAATAACCGTCCCCGGAGCGGCCGGATATTTGGAAATAACCAGAACGTCCATAGGGTCTCCATCCTGGGCTTTTGTTTGAGGTATAAATCCGTAGTTAAAAGGATAGTTCATGGCGGTGTGCAGGAAGCGATCCACAAAGATAGCGCCGCTTTCTTCATCAACTTCGTACTTAATACTGCTGTCTTGCGGAATTTCAATCACCACGTTGACTTCGTTGGGCGCATTTTTGCCGGGAGATAAATCCTTAAGATTAGCCATGGTAAGATTAGTATATCATTAGAGGGCAAGAGTGATAAACTAAGTAGTTTTATGACAGGAAGGTTTATCAATGTGTGCGCGCGCAGGCCGCAGACTAACCACAGTGCTATTTGGTGCACGGCAGGAGTCCGCTATTACAAGTAAAGTGTAACATTATGTTCTGGTTTAAATTACAATAACCAAGCACCAAATTACAAACAAATTCAAAATTCAAATAACCAAAACTTCTCCGTGTTTGAAATTTAGAAAATTGTAACTTGGGCATTGTTTGGAATTTGTCATTTGGATTTGGTTTGACATGGGGCATTTTTAATTTGACATTTTACGAATTTGCGCTTTTCAAGGGGTGATCCCTATTTTATCGCTGAGTCGCAAGTTTTACTTACTGCACGTATAGATCGCGGACTAACCACAGTGCTATTTGGTACGCGGCAGGAGTTTGCTATTAACATTTAGGTCTTTTAGAATTACGTCCCGGTTATAGTTTAGGGGCTAAACAGCCGTTTAACTATTTAATCATTGGCCATGTCATCTGTTCTCGACGGCAGGAAAATTGCCGACAAAGTTCTGGCTGAAATTAAAGAGGAGGTTGCTGCCCTCCCCCGCCCGCCCGGCCTGGCGGTTGTTCTTATTGGCCGCGACCCTGCTTCCAGGCTTTATGTTAAAAATAAACAAAAAGCCGCTGAACAGGTTGGTATTAGTTGTTATGTGGTGCGTTTTCCCGAGAATGTTTCCATAAAACGGGTAAAGCAGGAAATTGCGGCTTTAAATAAAGCTTCTGCAATAGATGGGATTATTCTTCAACTGCCCTTTCCTTCTTTATCTTTTCCTGATGCTGTGCCTCGGCCTGATCCGCTTTGTTTTCTCCGGCTTATTGATCCAGCAAAAGATATAGACGGTCTGCACCCGCTTAATTTGGGAAGATTATGCTCTTTAAAAGAGGCTGCCCCGATCTCTATTAGCTCAGATCCCAATTTGCCTAATTTACTAGTTTCACCTACGGCCCAGGCGGTGATGAAGCTGATCAGGGAAACGGGAATTGATTTGGCGGGGAAAAAGGCGGTGGTGGTGAGCCGCAGCAATTTAGTGGGAAAACCGGCGGCTTTGTTATTGCTTTTGCAGGATGCCACGGTGACAGTTTGTCATTCTAAAACTCTTGATTTGGTTCGGGAAACCAGTCAGGCGGATATTTTGGTGGCCGCGGCGGGTGTGCCCGGCTTGATTACCAAGAAACACATTAAAAAAGGGGCAATAGTGATTGATGTGGGAATAAATCGGGTAGATGATAGATTGGTAGGAGATGTAAGGTTTAATGAAGTAAAGCAGAAAGCTGGATGGATAACTCCGGTTCCCGGAGGGGTCGGACCGCTGACTGTGGCCTATTTGTTGGGAAATGTTGTGCGGGCGTTTAAACTGAGCAGAGTTGCAATGTAGTAGCGCAATTTATTGCGCGCTTTTTAGGTTGTCGGCGGGGTAAGAGATTGCGGGCTTAAGGAGATAGAGGCTGGAGGAGGTTTCTTTGCAGGAATTTTGCTGATTCTTGTTTAAAGTATGCGGTGATTTTTCTAAATAGTGTTTGTCTTTCTTTTGGAGTGCCGGGGACGAGAGGTTTTAGTTTCTCCAATAGAGAAAGAGATTTGAACGATTCGCTCCAGAAGGAGCTTTCATTAAATTCAACCCCGAATTTTTGGGCGGTGAGATTTAGCAGTTCGCTGGGGGTAAAATTCGCTTTGGTGAGTAAAAAGTAGATATCAAACAGATCTTTAGGTTCATTACGGTCAAAGTAGGCAAAGGTTTTGTTGGCCGCGATATCCTCTAGCGAGTCGATATAAACTCCCAAGAGCTGTTTTCTTGGCTTTAAACTCCTTTTTTCGTGGTTGTAATAAACAAATTCGACTCTTAAATTTTCTGTGTTTGCAAACAAAAATTCCCAGCGATTGGAGATTTTTTGATACTTGAGTGCTGTGAATTTTCCCTGTTTCTTGAGCTCTTGGGCAAAACGATTTATTTCCTCAAAGGAAAATGCTTCTTCGCTAAATAAATCTATGTCTAGTGATTTTCGATGATGAAGGTAATTATGTGCCAGTAATGTACCGCCTGTCCAGTAGAATTTGTCTTTCAAAGGGGACTTTGATAGTAGAATAATGGCCTTTTCTTGCGCTGGTGTAAGATTCATTTTTCTAGGAAGTTTTCTAACATAAGCTGTTTTCCTGGATCGAGCAACTTCTTTATTTTGGGAAAGTACTTTCTAAGAGCTTCCTTTTTAAGACCGGCAAAGTCCCCGTAGTTTATTTTTCGCACTAGAAACCACTCCCATTCCTGGTCAGTTTGAGGCTGCCAGTTTTTGGGGAGGTCGTAATCCCAGTTCCACATAGTAACTGTAATTTTATCATATTTTTGGTGGGGGGATTCTAGAAGTGGTTAAAAGGGGTTTTAGAACAGCTAGCATTTGCTTAAGGGAATACACGAAGAGCAAGGGCGTAAAAAGGGCTCATTGGAGAATAATCATCTCTGTTTCTTCACGAAGAATCTCTACAGGCGAAATTTTTATTTGCTGGGAGAATGTTTGCAGCTGTAATGCGTCCATGGGGTTTTCTAAAAATCTAGACAATTTTGTTTAGATTCTAGGAACAATCCTGCAAGATGTCTAATCGCTTGTCAAGACTGGGAAATTGTTGAGGGAGCGGCTGGCGCGAAAGTTTGCGCGCCGTGGCGGCGGATTTTTTGATCCGCCGCAACCGCTTTTGGGTCGACTATCGGCGGCTGGCGATTCCTCAGAGCCAGGCTCTTAAAATTGCCTTAGAGCCTGGCTCTTTTCCTCGCCAGCCGCCACCTGCGTGAGCAGGTGAGTGCGGCCGACCGTGCGCCCAGGGGCACGGTCGGTTTTTCATCGATATTCTCCCTGGGGGGGGAGGGAGGATTCGACTAGCACTCACCAGTGGCACCGGCGGGATTTGAACCCGCACCAGGGGATTATGAATCCCCTGCTCTGCCGTTTGAGCTACGGTGCCAAACCGAGGAAGGCCCCTAGGGCCCTCGGACCTTCCTCGGCCCCTCCCCCGCCGGCCGGCCGGCGGGTTCGGGTGATCTCGACAGGTTTGTCGGTTCCAGGAGGGCGCTGGAACCGAGAGCCCCTGGGAGGAGTTGAACCTCCTCCTCCTCCCTCGGAGGGGAGAAGCTCTCCTTTGAGTCAGGGGCTAGTGGGACGGGCTCCCCGCCGCGTCTTTGCGGTGGGAGAAATCCATCCCCGAATAGGACGAGGTGCCGGTCTAGCGTCCTGAGATGATTTTGTTGCATGCTTCTCGGACTTTGTTTTTCTCCTCTTGGGAGAGACGTTGCCGGTTGTACACCTTTGCCAGAGTTGTGAAGGGAATACTGGTGTGTCGAGCAAAGAGTAGCAAGCATGCATCGATTAACCGATCGTGGAGGGATAACCGTTTTGTAGCCTTTTTTGTCATTTTTTAGTCTCCTTATTTTTGTGGCCGCCCGCGTCTCTTTTAACACGGGCGGTTTTCACGTCCCCTTAGGAGGGGAGA
>MZGJ01000022.1 GCA_002084955.1 candidate division CPR3 bacterium 4484_211
AAATGACAGATTTCAAACAATATCTAAGTGACAATTTTCCAAATTCTAAACATGGGAAAGTTTTGGTCACTTGAATTCTGAATTCTGAATTCTGGATTCTGAATTTGTTTGTAATTTGGTGCTTGGTCATTGTCATTATGACTATAACAACTGGATTGGGCATTTATACAGCCCTTGGGGTGCTTGGAGCGGGCCCTTAAAAAATTTAAAGAGATAAAAATTTTAACGGCCGGAAAGTCTTTATCGCCCTGCACAAGATGAGAAACATAGGTAACACTTCTGAGATATAATTGATCGGGTGAAAAAAGCCCTGACTGGAGGTGATACCTATGAGAAACACAGCGAAAGAAGATCCCTGGTGGATTAAGTATGCTTGCTACTTTCCCACTAAGGCTAAAGACGGATGCCGTGTCACCAGCAAATACCACTTAAGAACTAAGCTGGCGAAAACAATGGGATTGAGTCGGGAAACCCTAGTAAGATTGTCCTACATCAATTTCTACGAGACTAAGGCTAAAGGCAACGTTTCCTTAACGTGCCGCCGATATGGGATCTCACGCAAAACATTCTACAAGTGGCACAAGAGATTTAACGACCGGAATCTACTTAGCTTAGAGAACGAATCTAAGGCACCCAAGAAAAGACGAAAATGGCAGGTCAGCTGGGAACAAGAAAGACGCATTATTAAAATCAGAAAGAAATACTTGCGCTGGGGAAAAATGAAGTTAAAAGTTGAATACGAAAATGAATATGGGGAAAAGATCTCTTCCTGGAAGATACAGAAAGTGATAGAAAAACATCAACTATATTATGATGTTCCCAAACAGCAAAAAAAGAGGCGAAGAAAGAAAAGTCAAAAACGACGCATCCAAACGCTCCAAATTAAGAAGCGAATGGGTTTCTTAATTCACCTCGATACCATTATACAATACTACGATGGAGCCCGCAGGTACATCATCACCGCTATAGATGATCTGTCTCGGATCGGGTACGCCAGAATGTATAAAGGGATTGGATCACAAAATGCCGCGGATTTTCTTAAGAGACTAAACTATCTACTGGAAGGCCGAATAGAAAATGTCCATCACGATAATGGTTCAGAGTTTCACAAGCATTTTATCAAGGCCTGTGAAGAATTGGGAATACCCCAGTATTGGAGCAGAGTAAGACGGCCTAAGGATAACTCTAAACTGGAACGCTTTAACAGGACACTGCAGGAAGAGTTTACAGAGTTTAGCATGCTGGCTGACCCTGCGGACCAAATTGACAAGGTGAACCAAGAACTAACCGAATGGTTGATCGTGTACAATTTCAGAAGACCGCATCAGGCACTTGACTATGAAACGCTAAAGTTAATCCGTTTTCCAATCGGTTTATTAAAGCCTGCCTGCTAATTCCTCCCATCTTTTGCTCCCCGATAGAAAACTTAGAAAAATACAACCAAACCCGCCGTTGGTTTGCAAAACAGGACGAATTATTTCTATTACCAATACCAGCCGGCTTGCCCGGCTGAGTTTAAAAAAAAAGGGGGTGAGAAAAAATGAATAAGAGAATACTTTTAAGTCTGGTAACAGTCGTAGCTGTTTTGGCAATAGTCTCTAGTGCAACTATCGCTTACTACAGCGACACGGAGAAAAGCACAGGAAACACCTTTATGGCCGGTAGTATTGATCTGGAGATTGACAATGAGAGTTACTACAACGGTGAGTATCAACCAGGTACCAGCTGGGCACTGGACGATCTAACCGACCAACTTTTCTTCAATTTCACCGACCTTAAACCCGGCGATTGGGGGGAGGATACAGTAAGCCTCCATGTTGAGAGCAACAAAGCTTGGGCCTGTGCCAACATTACCCTAACGGAGTCCAAAGAGAACGGAATGACTAACCCCGAATCGAAAGTCGATAGTACTTGGGGGCAGTGGGGAGGCGAGCTAGATGACAACCTTAGCTTCGTCTTCTGGATTGATGATGGAGACAATGTCTGGGAACAAGACGAGCAAAAACTTATGAGTGGTAAGGCCAGCGATCTTCCTCAAGATGGAACTGGAGTAACCTACACCCTCGCCGACTCCGAGGAAAACAATGTCGGTGGAAGCAAAGGAGATCCTCTCTGCTGCGGCTCCACCTATCACATTGGTAAAGCATGGTGCTTCGGAGAGATGAGTATAAACCGAGCCCCTGAGGCAGCATATGATGGTCCTACCGATGATGATGTCCCCGACAATTATTTTACCTGTGATGGTAGTAATGTAGGCAACGAGTCGCAGACCGATACGGTAAAGGGAGACATCACCTTCTACGCAGAGCAGTACAGGAATAATCCTAACTTCACCTGCGATAGTTGGACACCATAACGACTAAAAAAGTCGTTGTTTTTTTGGGGAGCTGATGGCGGGATTGTCAAGCCATCGGCTCTCCTATAAAACCATGAGGGTCTTGTCAGCCTGCGGCTGGCCGCGCCAGTGCTGGGCCTTTTAGACAATACGGGCGGACAGCTTGCGTGAAAGGAGGTTAGTCTGCTTAGCTCTGTATTACAATGGGTAACCGCAAATCTCAATCCAGCCTATTCTGGAAAGCTCTTATCACCTACGACCGCTTCGCTTTCCAAATAGGGGATGCTGTTTTTAAGATGGTCAAAAAAACCAGCAAAAAAATATCAAAAAAGAAAAAAGAGGAAAAACAGATGGAACTCAACCTGCAGAAATCTTGGTGGGGGAAAATACTGAGAGCAATACAGAATAAAAAACAGGAAAAGGGAAAGAAAAAAGCAACGGGCAACAAGAAACGGGAGGAAAAATCTGCGCTAGTGGCAAACTTTTTTCAGCAAATCAGGGAAAAACTTAAGCGGCTTGCCTTTGCGGGCAGTCTGGTTAAATACGGAGTCAGCATCCTGCTGGTGGTTATTGTCTTACTAACTGTTATTCCTCTCCTGCCTGTCCCCGGCAACTTCCAAACCTTGGTGGTTATGTCCGGATCTATGGAGCCAACAGTAAAAGTAGGCTCTGTTGCCGTTATTAAACCGGCAGGTGAGTATAAGCAGGGGGACATTATCACCTTCACCCACCCCAACGATCCGAACAACTCTATTACTCACCGCATTCACGAGGTCAAAGAAATTGAGGGAGGAACCATCTTTATCACCAAGGGCGATGCCAACAGCACTCCGGACGGTTGGGAAATTGCTCTCGGAGACATTAAGGGAAAGTGTCTTTTCTCTATCCCTTTTTTAGGCTATCTGGTTAATTTTGCCAAAACACCCAAAGGCTTTGCTTTAATGATTATTGTTCCGGCGGTTTTAATTATTTTGGACGAACTAAGAGTTATCAAATCAGAGCTAACCAAACAGATAGAGGCGAAATACGAGAACAAGCGCAAGGCGCAAAACTAAAAGCCGCCGCAGTCTTTAGCTTTGCACTGCGGTTTTGAGTTTTAAACCTTAAAGCCTTGAGTTAAATTTACCATATCTACTATGTTAAAAAGAACGCTCACTATAGTCTTGGTACTTGCCGTCTGCTCGTTTGCCATAGGCCAAACCTGCTCCTATTTTTCCGACACCGAAATTGCCGGCGCCCAACTAACCGCCGGAGTATGGGATTTCCCCACCTCTACTCCCACTCCCACCCCAACGCCGTCCCCAACACCAAACCCGACTTCCACTCCCACGCCAACGCCAACTCCAACACCGACGCCAACGCCCGCCCCAACCTCGTCCCTGTCCCCAACACTAAACCCAACTCCCACCCCCACGCCAACACCGACGCCAACCCCAACCCCCACTGTTAACTACGCCCTAAGATTTGATGAAGATAAAGAATACTGCATCACCGAAAGCAATGCTGACATTTTTGGCCTGGACGAAGGAAGCTGGACTATTGAGGCCTGGATTTACCTTAATCAGTACAACGATGACTGGCTGGGAGATATTTTCTACAACGGAATAGAACAATTCGGCGTCTGCGGGTACGCCGCCTGCGGCGCCGGCGATGAAGGAAAATTATACGCCAGTCTCGGCGGAGGCAATTTTAAAAGCGGCAGTCGTGTGGCCGTCGGCCAGTGGACTCATACCGCCCTCACCTACGATGCCGCCAGCGGCACCCTCCAATTCTGGCTTAACGGCTCCCCCGATGAAACATACACAGTTGAACCCTCACAAAGATCCGATCGCCCGGCTGTTATCGGCGGCCAATTTGACCATTACAACCTGGAAGGAATGATTGACGAATTCCGCTTTAGCAGTACCGTTCGTTCCTTTCCATCTCCGCCCGCCGTTTTCTTAACCGCCGACGCCAATACCGAATTGCTACTGCATTTTGATGAAGGAAGCGGCCATACGGCATTTGACTCTTCGGGCAAAACAGGCCGCAACTGCACTTTAACGCCCGCCGTTTATCCGCCAGGCACAGAAATAGGCGGAAAAACCCTGGGAATAGAATGGGTGCAGACTGACATCATTTCACCCAGAACTCCCACCGTGGTTATCAACGAAGTGGCCTGGGGAGGAACCAAAGCCAGCTCCGACGACGAATGGATTGAACTGTACAACAATTCCGGCACCGACAATATAGACCTTAGCGGGTGGATTTTAACCGCCGCCGACGGAACGCCCCGCATTACCCTTTCCGGAACCATCAACGCCAACAGCTACTTTCTCATTGAACGAGGCGCAGACGACCACAGCGTCAGCGACATTCCTGCAGACCTCACCTACGCCGGGATGAATTTGGTCAATAATCCCACCGGCGAAATTCTCCTCCTTAAAAACCCGGCGGGCAACACCGTGGATACGGCCAATATCAACAATAGGGAATGGCCGGCCGGCTCCGCCAGCCCCAATTACGAAAGCATGGAGCGGTGCAATCCGCATCAGCCGGATACTGACGCCAACTGGAACACCAATAACGGCACTATTAAGAATGGACTTGATGCCGACGGCAATCCGATTAACGGAACACCCAGACAAGGGAACTCATGTTATAGTGAATAGGTAGATAAACGAGCAATTAGGTAATTGCAACGGCGGAATTAATTCCGCGACGGGAATTTGATCCTTGCCGATAATAAAACCCATGAAGCAATTTAGAACAATAATTCTACTCACAATAAGCCTCGCACTTCCAACGCTTTCGCCGCCGCCGCGGGAAGTCCTTGCCCAAACAGACCAAAACTGCATCAACGCCCAGTGGGGATCCGCCCCGCTGTTCAACAAAAAAGATATTAAACCCGGAGACAAGTTCGCCAACTCTGTCACTATTACCAAAACCTCCAACGGGAATTCCGACATAGGTATTTCGGCCGTGCTAAACTGCGGCAACTGCACCAGCGCAGAAATCTCCCAAAAAATGGACTTCTTAAGTCAATTCCTCCTAACCATCTACGACACCACCAACAACAAACAAATTTACCCGGCCGGAGGAAATACATCATCCCCCTTCTCCAACCTCTTTGTGGACGAAGGGAAAGAAATTTACCTGGCTTCACTCTCAAAAGGGGAGACCGTAAACTATGAATTCCAAATAGAATTTCCTTCTAAAATAACCAGTTATCAGGGCGAAGAAGCAAACTTTGACATCAACATCGGATGTATCGCCCAGGGGCAAGTAAGAAGCCTGGATACCAAGGTCAGCGCCGAATGGCTCGGAGACAAAGAAGGCGCTGTTAAGGGGGCTTTCCTTGGAGTCCTGCCCAAAACCGGACAAACAGCGGCATCCTTGGCAATAGCCATTATCTTCTTCACCTTAATAATTGCCGCTGTTAGAAAAAGCTGGAAAAACCTTCCTCCGCTTAACCGTTAGACTGCTTCCACCCCTCTACCCAACAGTATCTTATAATCATTTTCTACTAGACATTTAGAGGTCAATCTGATATAATAATGAGCGATCAATGAAAAGAATCTGCTCGCTATTCCTGCCACGCCCACAAAACAAGCGCCGTCCGCACATCCTGCGGCATTATTCTCTTTTCCCTCTCTTTTCCGCCTTTATTCTCCTGCAGGTAAACCTTGCCCTTTTCCAATCATCCAACCCCAACATCCTCAGTTTTGCCACCAGCATCTATCAGCAGGATTTCTTTAAACTCATCAACCAGGAAAGACAAAAGGCCAATGTCCCGATTCTGGTGGAGAGCCCCAAGCTCAACTACGCCGCCCAGTTAAAAGCCCAAAACATGTTTAAAAACGACTACTGGGCTCATGTCGGCCCCGACGGAACAACCCCTTGGGATTTCCTCAAAGAGGTAGACTACAACTACACCTACGCCGGAGAAAACCTGGCCAAAGATTTTAACACCTCTGCCGGAGTGGTTGCCGGGTGGATGGCTTCTCCATCACACCGCAGTAATGTTTTAAACTCCAAATTTAAAGAGATGGGCATTGCCGTGGTTAACGGGGTGCTTTTAGGTGAAGAAACCACTCTGGTGGTCCAGTTATTCGGAACTCCGGCCGTTTTAGCTGAGCAGGTCCAGAAGCCCAAGGCCCAACAGCCTACAATCCAGCCCCAGATGCAGACAATAGGCCGGACATCTGTCACTCCTCAGCCAACCTCTCAGCCGGTGCAAATCTACCCCCAAAGCATCGCCGCCGAACAAGAAACATCCCCCGCCCCCCCTCAGGGAATTCCGGCCCGGGTTTTAAGCGGAATTACCAAATTCAAAATTTCATGCCGGCATGGTGGGGATTATGCTCCTTTTAACTCTTGCCAACAGTTTGGGAGCAATATTATAGTAAGAAAGCCGCATCGGCAGGAGCGCGGCTTTCGGTTTAGGGTTCTTGCTCTTTAAGGAGTGGAATCCTGCAAGAAAAATGCATCCGCTTCCAAGGCGGTAAAGCTTTGCTTATTGCGCGCACAGATTGCGGACTAACCGCAGTACCGTTCGGCACACGGCAAGAGTCCGCTGTTACAAACAGGATGTGGCGGCATCATGTCCCAGCCATACTTTTGACTTAAAGCATGTCTAAATACCTTTTAAAACACGCTTTTGAATACATCCTCATGATTCTTATCTTTATCACCACTCTGGCGGCCCTTTTTATACTAGACGATCCACATCTTAAACGCACCGCCATCTTTGCCGTCTCCGCCCTATACCCCCTCTGGGGGATTATCCACCACTGGCAGGAAAAAAATCTAACCAAGGAAACTATCTTTGAATACCTTGCCTTCAGCGGCTTAATCCTCTGGATTCTGCTAGTTACCATCAGTTAAACCGTGAGACTTTTTCTTGCCTTTACACCCCCGCCCCAAATTATCAATGACCTAGGCAGGCTTCAGTTAACGCTTAAAAAACAGCTGCCCTCGGTAAGATGGGTTTGCAAAAAAAACCTGCACCTCACCATTGAGTTTTTGGGCAACATTGAAGAAAAACTCCTCCCTCAGCTTACCTCTTCCCTGCAAAAAGCCGCCCAAGAATCGCCGCCGGTTATTCTGAAAATAAGCCAAATAACCGTTATCCCTTCCACAAGCAACCCCAGGGTCCTGGCATTAAAAGTTCTTGATCTTTCTGCCCCCAATTTCCAAAACCTCCGCAAAAATATCCGCAGCGAACTGAAACCTTTAGGCATTAAGCTAAAAAGACCCAAACCACCGCACCTCACCCTGGGACGATTTAAAACTCGCCATTCCATAAATTGGGCGCCGCTCCATATCACACCAACAGTCTGGAGGACAGTCTCTTTCACCCTTTTCCAAAGCCGGCTCACCCCCAAAGGCCCAATCTATTTTACCCACGATATCTATTCCACCTATCACTTTAGCTATACAAGCAAGTTGAAGCAGGCTTGGCAAAAGTCACACATTATGCTATAACATCTAACATGACAGGCGAAAGCCCAGGAAGTAACCCAGAGACAGCAGGATTTACACCGGGAAAACCTGCTATAGAAGAAAAAGAAAAGCTAAAAAGGAAACCGCTCGTAGAAATTCCTGCACGACAAGTTCATAGAATAATTGAAGCTGCAAACAAATTACATAGGCAAATTCAAGAGACAAACCCCGAAAGCCCAAACGCATCACCAGAAAATCCAAAACCTCCCATTCGTTATATTCTGGAACAAATCACATATGCTAATCCAAAAACTGGTTTTTCGCAAGAGACGGTTTCATTCACCACCCACACCGCTATCTTTTCATGGGAAGAGCCTCCTTCCCCTAAACCTCCAGAATTCAAACATTATCCCCCGCACACTCGGCCAGCTTTAGTTCGAGAAGTACGAGCTTCTTGGGGTCCCAAACTAATCGATCTTGCCTGGAACGGGGAGCCTTTAGTAAGTGAAGCTAACCCTAATCCTTTTTCTATCAGTCTCCGCTTAGCAGTAACACCAGAAGGAAAACCAGAAGGAGTCTCTCTCTTTTTTCACGGGGCTTTAATAACAACCCGCACTGAATACCCACCCGAAGACACCGGCGAAGGAGGGCCTTTTTGCACTGTATTTATGGATCCATACTCCACCACCGTAGACGCTTCTAGAATAAAACAAATAAGAGAGGAAACCCCGAGTCAGGTTAAAAAAGCACTGGATGATCTCGAAAATCTCATACAATCGCGACTCTAATTTTTCCAGAAAAAACAAGTCTCCTTTCCTTAAAAAAAGAAGCTTATCAATCCCCCGAATGTTTCGACCTCAGTAAACCTGCAACTATCGTACAGTATAATAAGCAAGATGGGTATAAATTTAAAAAGCAGGCAAAAAATTGCCGTCGCCCTTTCCGGAGGAGTGGACAGTGCCGTGGCCGCAGCTTTATTAAAGGAGCAGGGATATCAGCTCATCGGTGTTTTTATGGACTGCCGCCAAAAAGGCACCGAATGCAGGGCAGATAAAGACCGCCAGGACGCCCTCCGCGCTGCCTCCCACCTTAAAATTCCTTTTAGGGTCTTTGATTTCCGCCGCGAATACCGCCAGCAAGTTCTCAACTACTTTTATCGGGAGTACCAAAAGGGAAGAACTCCAAACCCGGATATTCTCTGCAACCAAAAAATTAAATTTGGCCTTTTTATGAAAAAATCCCTAAAGAGCCTTGGCGTTTCTCACATCGCCACCGGCCACTACGCCCATATTGAACAAGAAAATAGTTCATTCCGCCTTTTTCAGGCTCAAGACAAATCAAAAGATCAGTCCTATTTCTTATACCGCCTTAACCAGGACCAGCTGGCTCACGCCATTTTCCCTCTGGGGAAGATCACCAAGAAACAAGTCCGCCAAAAAGCAAAAAAATTGGGCCTTTCTAATTGGAACAGGCCTGACAGCCAGGGGATATGCTTTATCGGCGAAGTTGATCTTTTTAACTTTTTAAGGCAAAGAATTAAAGAAAAAGAAGGATTTGTAGTCAACGCCAAAGGCCAGAAAATCGGCCGCCACAAAGGGATCTGGTTTTACACCATTGGCCAAAGGCATGGCTTTACAATTAATAGATACCAAGGGACCCCGCTTTATGTTATAGACAAAGATATCAAAAACAATCTCCTAATTGTGGGAAAGAGAAAAGAGGCCTATCGGCAAAAATTCGCCGTGGAAGATCTCTCCTGGGTGTCAGGCAGGCCGTTTACCGGAGAATGCCTGATAAGAATCCGCCATCTGGGAGAATTAATTCCCGGAAGCATTTACCCCGACTCTGACCTAAAAAAAGACCTCTACCATGTAAAACTTAAAAAGGCAGTTTTTGCCGTGGCTCCCGGCCAAAGCGCCGTGTTCATGTCGCCTCCAAAAAACAAGCGTATTGAGGTCTTGGGGGGGGGAATCATTCTAAACCCAAGCCAACCGTTACTTTCGGAATCTCTCATCTAACCATCCTTTAGGATGACAAGAGCCAAGAGGCGGGAGAGGAGGCCCATACATACCTACATAAAGAGGAATTTCTACATATTCGCAATCCGGCCGATTGAGACAGTTTTTCCTGTTCAGCCGGCGGCAGGAAACCTGCTTCCAAAAAAGCGGTGAATTTACAACAGCCCTTTCAACCTGATAACTGCTCAAATAACCAATTCCCAGCAAAACAAGAGCCGTTAAAATCGTCAAGATCAGCTTCCTGAATTTCTCACCACCAATGCTCTTTACAAAAGCAAGAACGTATATAATAGTCGCAAGAAGTACGGGGAATACAAATGCCAAGCCGACTTGAAAAACATAAACTAGAGACAGGAACAATAGTGCCTCGTAAAAATAAAGAACCCTGGCCCACCTAATCTTACCTACAGGGAAAAACCTAAGGTAACAAACGAACAAAGCCAACAGAGAAACTATCGTTATTAGGCTACTGACCAAACTGACGGTAAGTTCCGTATCCATCACAAAAAGTTTGCGGTCGGGGGCTAACAACCTCCGGATATCCGTTTAATCGTTATGTCACCCGTACATTATATCACCCATAGCTCCTGGCAAACACAAGCGAAAATCCCAAAACCACCCCCAAAAACATCATTCCTTCCTGGCTGGTCCACCAGTAATGATCCCAAAAACTGGTCATCAAGAAACCGAAAAGAATAATCAGCAAATAGACCTGCTCTGTCCCAGCCCGTCTAAGCAATGAGCAAACCAGCCGAAAGAAAAATCCGACAAACACAAGAAAGCCCACTAGTCCGTTTTCCGCGGTAATTAAAAGCCATAAATTATGGACCGGCTGCCAATTGGGACCAGTGCCCGAAATCCGCCCATACTTCTCCATCCAAAAAGGGAATTGGTTGCAGCCAACCCCAAAAAGGGGACGTTTTTTTATTAAACCAAAAGCAAACTTGGCCAGTTCCCACCTCCTTACCAGACTTAAACTATCGGTGGACAAGACACTAAGCAAACGCTCCCTTACCGGACTCGGCAAGAAGAAAACCAACAACGAAACAAGTAAAAAAATTAAAAGATATTTAGGCCAATTTTGGGGCTTGTGCTTTAGATAAACATATCCCAAAAAAGTTAAAGTAAAACAGCTTATCCAGGCGGTGCGGGAAAAAGTTAAAACTAAAGTTGCCGCCAGTATAACCACCAAAAACCTCACTGCCCAACCGGCCAGCAACTGCTTTCTAAAAAGGTAAATTGCCGGAATAATCAGAGAAAGTATCCCGCCTAAAACATTGGGATGAGGAAAAGTAGAATAAGGCCTAAGCCAGGTTTTACCCCGCCAAAAAAAAGTGGAAATCCCCGGGGTGCGCACATTAAACCGCCACTCGCCCAGAAATTGGAACCCTAAAGACCGCCCCAAAATAAACTCGCCGATGGCAATTAAACAAGGCGCCAACAAACCCCAACCCATTATCAACCATACCCGCATCTTCCTTTTCTGATCATCTGATATCCACCAACCGGCAAGCGCCGAAACCAAAAAGAGCTCTATTATCTTAAACCAGCGGTACCAGGCGGCAACCTTAGACAAAGCACCGATGTTTGAAATCCCGGCCGCCAAACAAAACAAAAAGGCCGCCAGATATAATTCTCTGCGCCCAGACAACCACCGCCAAAAAGATTCCCGACGAGAAGGGTTGACCGCCACCGCCAAAAGGAACAAAAGCAGCGCGATATCACTTAAATAAACAAAGGGAATTCCGTAGTCAATATACTGGTAAGTGCAACAGAGAGGATAGCGGGTTTGAAGAAAGAGAGTGAGGAGAAAAAGTGTAAAAAGTAGATTGCCCAACACAAAAAGGCTACAAGAAATTGCCGAAAACAGCTGCACAATCATGCAACCATTGAGCTCTGCCGCCGTGTCCTTATTCCTTTGGCCTTACAACCACTCTTCGCCGCGGTTCTTCTCCCACCGACTCCGAGATCATGTCTTCAACTTCTGCCACTTCAAGATGAATAATCCTGCGGTCATAAGCATTCATCGGCGACAGGGAAACCGGCTCCTTTAAAAATCTTGCCTTCTCCATTGTCCGCCGAGCCAAAGACCGCAAAGTTTCCTCATGGTTTTTCTTGTAGTCTCCCACATCCACCACCACCGGCGTCCAATCCTCCTTGCCTTTGTTGATAATTAAACCCAAAACCAACTGCAGTGACCTTAGGGTGCTGCCGCGATAGCCAATTAAAATACCCAGGCCCTCATCATTATCCGGCAAGGCACTGATATTAACCTTTAATACCTCATCTTCGCCAACTTCAACCATCACCTCGGCGGGGATGCCCATCCTGCCCAATATCTCTTCGGTAATCTGCTGTGTTTTGGTTACCAATTGCGGAATCATGTCAGAATTTTCTGCTGTATTATACCAAAGACTGTACTCACAAACCAATAAAGAGAAACTCCCGCCGGCAACCTAAGAGTTATAATCAGGGTCATCAGGGGGAACATGAACTGGGTTTGGGTCTGCATCATTTCCATCATTTCGTGCATATCTTCTTTTTTAGCCGATGCTGCGGCCTCTTTTCCCGGCGGTTGCCCTAAACCCCGCCCTGCAGAGGACATTAGCCGGCTGCTCCAATATTGGGCCGCCCCAACCAGAATCGGCAAAAGGTAAAAGGGATCCGGTTTAGCCAAATCCAGCCACAGAAAACGCAAATTTATCTGCGAAAGATCGGCTACTTTAAGAAAGCCAAAGTAGAGATTTTGATTTATTACATCTATTGTTTCCGCACTTAAAACCTGAACCAAAACCTGATATAAGGCAACCATAAAAGGAATAGAAAAAAGAATAGGCAGACATCCGATGGCCGGATTAACCCCATGCTCTCGGTAAAGCTGCATTTGGGCCTGGGCATACTTAGCCTGATCTCCCCGATGCTTATCCTTTAGCTTATCCAGTTCCGGCTTTAATTCTTTTAATTTTTTAGAAGAGCGCATCGCCGGCAGAGTAAGAGGAATCAGCACCGCTCTAACCAAAAGAGTTAATGCAATAATGGCCAATCCCATATTGTTGAAAAGCAAATGATTAAAGAGAAAAAGTATGTTTAAAATTGGGGTTTTAAAAAGCAAATTCCACATCATTAACAATTTTCAATTCTCAATCTTCAATTTCCAAACTGCAGAAAATTTAACTTCGGCAAACATTAAAATTGTGTCCCAGCCGCAAACAACTACCTAAGCGGATCGCTTCCTCCTCTGCTCCATGGATGACATCTGACAATACGCATCAATCCCAACCATCCGCCTTTAACAAGCCCGTACTTATCCACCGCCTGATAGGCGTACTTGGAACACCGGGGAGTAAATTTACAGCCCGCCTCAAAAAAGCCCAAACTGCGGGCGAGCCAGTGAGTACAACCGGAAAAATATTGCTGATAAACACGAATTAGTTTTAAGACTATATTTTTCATCAACTAATGATCATCTGCCATCAGCCCGGCTTTTCGCAAAGTTCCCACAACTTCTTTTTCCACCTCACAATATTTTTTGCCTAGTATGCTTGGCTTAAGGACAAAAACCATATCCACCCCTTTTTTAATCTTTTCCAAATTTAAGCGGATTGCTTCACGCACCAGACGAACCCCGCGATGCCGCCGCACCGCATTGCCAACCTTCTTTGTGGCAATAAATCCAAACCGGGAGTAGGGGAGAGAATTAGGAAACCAGTTTAGCCAAAAAAATAATCCTCTTTCACTTCGCCCCATTGTTCTCAACCGCAAAAAATCCCTATTCTGAGTTAAACGATGCCTTTTTGCCAACATCAACCCTTTAAGGCACTAACTGCCAATCTCTTTCTGCCCTTCCGCCTTCTACTGCTTAATACCCGTCTGCCGCCAGGCGACTTCATTCTCTTCCTAAATCCATGCGTCTTGTTCCTTTTTCTTCTTTTAGGCTGATAAGTTCTCTTAGGCACGACAATGAGTATACGAAAAAATGCCCCAACTGTCAAAGATAAAGTTATCCACCGCAGGCCAACTTGGTATTATCCACAAAAAGCACTCTTGACAGTTATCCACAAAGAACCGTATATTTCACTCATGTCCTCTTCTTACCCCAACCGAGATCTAAAGCAGATTTGGCAAAGTGTCTTAGGCCAAATTGAGCTTAAATTTTCCTCCTCTATTGTCAATACCTGGTTCAACAACACCAAACTGGAAGAACTGCGAGGAAAGAAAGCCACCATTTCATGTAAAACCCCCTACGCCAAAGATGTTCTTTCCAAACGTTATCAAAAAGCTATTCGCAATTTTTTAAAACAGGCCACCGAAAAAGAGTTTAATGTCCAATTCGTGGTTCAAAAAGAAAAAGCGTCAGACGCCAAAGGACCTCTTTTTGATCAGCCTCCCGAAGAGATGGAAAAAGGACCGCAAAAGGCACCCTCCATCACCGAGCCCAATCTTAACCCCCGGTTCACCTTTGAAAACTTTGTGGTTGGCAACTGCAACCGCGTCGCTTATGCCGCCGCTCTGGCAGTTGTTGACCAGCCCGGCACCGCCTACAACCCTCTTTTTATCTACGGAAAGTCTGGATTGGGGAAAACGCATCTTTTAAACGCCATCGGCAACAAACTCCTTAAAACAGGCAAGGCAAAACAAATAAGATATTTCCCCGTAGAAACCTTTATTAAAGACTTCATAGAATCAATCCGTTACAAAAGGACCCCGCAATTTAAAAGGGCCTATCGCAATAATGACTGCATCCTAGTTGACGACATACAATTTATTGGCAGTAAGATGGGCACACAAGAAGAGTTCTTTCACACCTTTAACGAACTTCACAACCACTCCAAACAGATTGTAATCTGTTCCGACCGCCACCCGAGCGAAATTAAGAAATTAACCGAAAGATTGTTTACCCGTTTTGCCGGAGGATTAATGGCCGAACTGGGAACCCCGGATTACGAAACCCGCCTGGCCATTATTCAAACAAAAGCCGCCAATTTGGGCCTGGAACTCAACACAGAAGCCTGCGACCTGGTCGCCCAATGCGCCGGAGAAAGCGTGCGAGAGATTGAAGGCCTGGTACTTAAAATACGCAGCGAGTCTCTGGCTCAGGACATCGCCCCCACACCGGGAGTAGTAAAAAGCATCCTTAATTCCAACAATGGCCGCCCAAAAAAGCGGCGGCGGCTAACCCCCGAACTAATTTTTGAACTTATCAACGAATACTTTAATACCTCTATGTCGCAAATATGCGGAAGGAAAAGGAAAAAAGAGATTGTTATCCCGCGCCAAATTGCCATGTACCTGCTCCGCAACGACCTGGGGCTGAATTTAGAACATATCGGAGAACTTCTCGGCGGCCGCGATCACACCACTGTCCTGCACGGCACCGAAAAAATAAGCCAAATGATGCTTAAAAAAGCTCCCATAGTCACCAGCGCAGTTCGAGATATCCGCCGTAAACTCTATTAGCCCCTAAATGCAAAATACTTCCGCATCTTCCGGGCGCGCAAAATTCATCCGCAATCCCCTCTCTACAGACTAAAACCACCACACCAGACTCCCTTATAAACCAGAAAGCCGCGCCTGTAAGAGTGCAGAGGAACAGCTTTTGGTTTTTCGGTTCAGGATTTTTGTCTCACAGGAGAGGAATTTTGCAAAAACACAAAACTCCAGCCCTTTTCTGCCTTCAGATAATATTTTGTGGACAACTCAACCTCTTCTGTGGACAATTGGTGGATAATTCACTAGGTTTGTTGATAATTCCAAGTTCGGGAAAAATTTATTCCACCAAAAAGTCACAATCTCTCCAAAAGAGCATAGGCCTGTACACAAGCCTGAAAATTAAAAATTTCACATGTCAGCCAGTTTTTCTCGGCTTTCTTTTTTTGCACATAAATTAGCGGTTGCTTTCTCTATCTTAAAAAGGACAAACTGCCCCGTTCACAAATCCACAATACCTATTACTATTCTAGGTATTAAACATTAAAGACTTTTTAGATGTCTCTCAAAAGGGAACAACCCCTATCTTTGAATGGAGAATTATCACTAAATTGTAGGCTTTGTCTATCGCGTGTACAGAAGGGGTGACACCCTCAAAGAGGGTGTCACCCCATTCAACCCCAAGAGACTTTTAACCCCTTTATAGCCT
>MZGJ01000023.1 GCA_002084955.1 candidate division CPR3 bacterium 4484_211
GATGAGTATTTTTTCCTATTTTAATTCCGATAAGGTTATCTTAAAAGATAATCCCCGCAGGAACGCATACGCCGATTAAGATCAATGCAGCAAAAGGTGTGTGATAATAACCAAGGCTTTATGAAATTAACCAGAAAACAGGTAAAAAAGATAGCCCACCTTGCTCAGATTAAACTCACTCCTGAGGAAATATCCGAGTTTCAGGAACATCTTTCGGAAATTTTGAGCTACGTTCGGCAAATGCAGGAAATAGACACCGATTACGTTCAACCAACCGCACAAGTCTCCGGATTAGTTAATGTCTTTAGAAATGATACAGGACAAAAAGGCCAGCGCTTAAGTCAAAAAGAAGTCCTGGCCAACGCCCCAGATCAAAAAGACGGATATTTTAAAGTCAAGCCGGTTCTCTAACTGCTGACAGCCGCCCTATATGGAAATTTGCGATCTAACTCTAACCGAAGCTCTAAATGGTCTGGATAAAAAAGAATTTTCTTCTCAGGAATTAGTCCAGTCTTGTCTGCAAAGAATAGACCAAGTTGAAGACCAACTGAACTCTTTTATTACTGTTACGGCGGAATTAGCGCTTAAACAGGCCCGGAAGGCCGATCGTCTCCGCTCCCAGGGAGAAAAAATGGCTCTTCTGGGAATACCGGTGGGAATTAAAGACATTTTTTGCACCAAAGGCATTGAAACCACGGCCGGCTCCAACATTCTCAAGGGATATATCCCTCCCTACGACGCCACGGTGGTTGATCGGCTTAAAAAGGCTGGGGCAGTCATTATCGGCAAACTAAACCTGGACGCTTTTGCCCATGGGTCATCTGGGGAAAACTCAGACTTTGGAGCAACGAGAAATCCCTGGAACTTAGAGTACGTACCCGGCGGATCAAGCAGTGGCTCAGTGGCGGCAGTTTCTGCCGGGGAATGCCTTTTTTCGCTAGGCACCGATACCGGAGGATCCATAAGACTACCGGCCAGTTTTTGCAATCTAGTAGGTCTAAAAACGACCTACGGACGCGTTTCTCGATACGGAGTTATTGCCATGGCCTCCTCTCTAGATTGTCCTGGACCTTTAACAAAAACTGTAGAAGACATGGCTAAAGTACTTAAAATTATCGCCGGACCTGATCATCTGGACTCCACCAGCCTCTTGGACAAATTAGGTCAGATTAGGCTGAACAAAACCGATTTAAAAGGACTAAAAATCGGTGTCGCCGAAGAGTTATATCCCAGCCAAGATCAAGAAGAGAAAACGGATGCAGACAATATAGGTCTTAACGAAGATGTTTGTTTAATTGTTGACGCGGCAATCAATCAGCTGAAAAAATTGGGGGCTGAAATTAAGAGAATCTCCCTGCCGCACACCAAGTTTGCCGTAGCCGCCTACTATGTTCTGGTTCCTTCGGAGATCAGTTCTAATCTAGCGCGATATGACGGAATAAGGTTTCCCTACTCCAACCGCTCCGGCAAAAATTTTTGGGATATCTATACTGACACCCGCGGTCATGGCTTTGGTCGCGAAGCCAAAAGAAGAATCATGATCGGGACTTACACTCTTTCATCTGGATATTACGATGCCTACTACGAAAAGGCGCAAAGGATAAGAACTTTAATCAAAAGAGATTTTGAGAAGGCTTTTAAAAAAGTGCATCTTATCGTTGCCCCCACCTCCCCTACCCCTCCCTTTAAATTTGGCGAAAGAATTTCCGATCCTTTAAAAATGTATCTTTCTGACATTCTTACCGTAAGCGCTAATCTGGCCGGCATTCCCTCTCTTTCCCTTCCGGCCGGATTTGACCGTCGGGGACTGCCGGTGGGGATCCAGTTAATGGGACCGCATCTGGGCGAGGAATTGCTTCTGCAGGTAGGTTATGCCTATCAACAGACAACAAACTGGCACAAGCAAAAACCAGATCTAGCCGTTAACGGTTAGACCGCCTAGCCGTATTCTTACGGCCGGGACGCAACTTTAAAACTTGGCTGTAATAGCAGATTTTTCGGATATGTTTTTTATTGCCATTTTATTTCTCATTATCATCATGTTGGTTCTTAATTCCCTAATCAACAAAAAGGGAGGAAGTACCATTTTTTCGAGACAGACAAAGACGCTAATTGGCAGTGAACGAGAAGCGTTTATAAAACAATGGCAAGAAATTAAAAAACTGGTGAAAATTCCCGGGCAAAGCAATAGTAATCAGGCGGTAATTAAGGCGGACCAGCTTTTAGATTCAGTCCTGGCAAGACTGGGCTACCGCGGGAATACCGGCGATAAGCTCAAGGCGGCGCGCAAAAGATTTTCCAACTACCAGAAATACAAAACCGCCTGGAGCGCACACAAGATGAGAAACGCTGTGGTTCATGAGCCGGGTTTTGATTTAATGAAAGAAACAGCCAAAAGTACACTAGACGAGTTTGAGGAGGTATTAAAAGATCTGGGAGCCATCTAGCATCTTAATCGGGAAATAGTCTCTAACTGCTGACTAAGACTCGAGAGCTCGGCACATTTGTAAACTCGGCATGCGGCCGCACGCTGAGTTTACAAATATTTTGAATAAAGCCGCCAGACGGACGCCAAAAAATGTATATCCCTATTATCGGTTTAGAAATTCACGTTCAGCTAAAAACAAGCACCAAAATGTTTTGCGGATGTGATGCCCATATCTGGGGAGAACCGCCTAATTCCCATGTCTGCCCGGTATGCCTTGGTTTACCGGGGGCATTGCCGGTAATCAACAAAAAGGCGGTAAGCCAGGTGATTAAAATGGGACTGGCTCTAAATTGCAAAATAAACCAAAAAACCTTCTTTGAACGTAAAAATTATTTTTATCCCGACCTGCCCAAGGGTTATCAAATTTCCCAACACCGCCAGCCCTTATGCGTTAACGGCCTCCTGCCGATTGGAGACAAGAAAATCAGCATCTGGGATGTTCATCTGGAAGAAGATACAGCCAAATCAATACATATAAAAACCGAAGCAAGCAATCAAAAACAGGCAACAAAAAAAGAAGGATATACTCTGATTGATTTTAATAAATCAGGCGTCCCGTTGATGGAAATTGTCTCGGCGCCGGACATCCGCTCTGCCGAAGAGGCGGTGGAATATTGCAAGCTTATTCGGCAAATTGTCCGCTTTTTGGAAATTAGTGATGCCGATATAGAAAAAGGCCAAATGCGGTTTGAAGTGAATGTATCACTCCAGAAGTTAAAAACGAAAAATAAAAAATCAAAAACTAAAGAAAAACTGCCTGATTATAGGGTGGAAATAAAAAACCTAAACTCTTTTCGCTTTGTCCAAAAAGCGATTGAGTATGAAATTAAAAGGCAGAAGGAGGTGCTGAAAAAGGGCGGAAAGTTAACCTGGGAAACACGCGGATTTGACGAAAAAAGAGAAATAACTGTCAGTCAGAGAGAAAAAGAGCAGGCCAAAGATTATCGGTATTTTCCAGAACCCGATCTCCCCCCGATTGAAATCAGCAATGAAGAAATTAATCAGCTAAAAAAAGAAATTCCCGAACTTCCCCACCAGGCTTATAACCGTCTCATCCAAACCATGGGACTTAATAAAGTCCAGGCAAAAATTCTGTCTCGAGAAAAATCAGTCTTATCCTATTTTGACCGATTAATCCAAACTGACTTAGAACCTAAAAAAGCCGCCAATACTATCATAAATCACCCAGAATTAATCTCTAGATTCTCTCCGTACAAGTTGGTAGAATACCTAAAAAGAGAGCAATCAGGACAGATAACCGATGAAGTAGAACTGGAAAAGCTCGTAAAAAAAATCA
Source organism: candidate division CPR3 bacterium 4484_211 (assembly GCA_002084955.1). Lineage (GTDB taxonomy): Bacteria > Patescibacteriota > 4484-211 > 4484-211 > 4484-211 > 4484-211. The sequence continues at coordinate 3,786 of MZGJ01000023.1, forward strand.
TCGCCGAAAATCCCAAGCCTGTGAGAGACTATCTGGCAGGTAAAACTGAAGTTTTGCATTTCTTGCTTGGGCAGGTTATGAAAGAAACGAAAGGCAAGGCCGATGCCAAAATTGCCCGTACACTCTTAAAAACTAATCTTGTTCATTAAATAAGAAGGAGTCATGAATATCCACTATAGGGGTCACTATAGGGGTGACACCCTCGGAGAGGGTGTCACCCCATCCAAATGATTATTACTGTGATTGGTGCACGCTCAGATCGCAGACTAACCGCAATACCATCCGGTACACGGCAAGAGTCTGCTATTACAGTCAAATTTTAAAGTTATGTTCCGTCCATATTAAATATGATAAAAGAATTTCCGCATTTGACCAATAAGGAAGAACAAATCCAACAAGAAAGAGAGAAATTGGTAAAAACTTTTGGAATTGAGGGGCTCCATGAACTGGCAAGTCTCGTTAATCAAGAAATTAAATCCTCTTGATCAAATCCACTTGGGTTGCAACTAGCCAAAATTATTTCAAAAATTGCTCAACAAACTGCCAGTATTAATCCCACACTGGCAGCCAGGCTAACGCTCTATGCATCCGGTCTCCATCCCGCAAACATCAATCAAGAACAGATAGATCAAAGACTATCCGCGCTGGAAAAAGGCCCTCGGGCCGCAGACATTCTCACGAAAAGGGTGCTAAACTTAATGGACACCGTAAATAGGCAAAAAGAACAAATTCTTACTCTAGAAGAGCGAGCTTCAGTCCCAAGAGTAGACCGACAACTGGGAATTCTAGATAAAGAAGCTATTGTGCAAGAAATTGAACAGGCCTGCCAAAGTAGAAAACCATTTGCGTTGGCCTTAGTAGATATAGACGATTTCCGAAAAGTAAATGCAACACTTGGTCATAAAGGGGGTGACTTAATTCTTGAACTTGTGGCCAATGTCCTGGCAACAAACTTCGGTACAGAGGAAGATTTTGTTGGCCGCTACGGAGGAGAAGAGTTCCTGATTCTAGTCCGGCGGAGAATAGATAATTTTTCGCAAAGACTAGATATCAGCCGGCAGGAAATAGAAACTCTCACACACGGTTTAATCCCTGGACTGAAGAAATGCGAACCCGTCCTGACATATAGACAAACTAACCATGTTGACGAACCGCCGCAAGCGGTAACCGTTAGCATCGGTTGCGGTACTTTTAGAACAGCACCAGAATCAGCTTCAAGCGCAATCGTAAAAGTAGACAAAGCCTCTTTCCTCGCTAAGAAATTAGGAAAAAACAGAATAGAAAATCGCAATTAATCTAAAGGACTATCCTCTAAAACATTTTTAATATCAGCGTAGCTCCGCCGTCTTGGAAAAGGTCAAAAAACAATCTCCGACGAAGACATGATTGCCGAAGCGTCAGAGTGTGCACAACAGGCAAAGCAAACAGGCAAGAATCGGACTTACAAGTATAGCTAGCCCACAAGTGTTTTAACCTTTTCCGCCTCCCTTTACAATCTACAAAACTACACCTTGATGTTCCCCCAGCGATTTAACTAATATTGTAATTACAAACAGCCCGCAATGCTGCACTTTACTTGTAATGTGGAGTCTTGCCGTGTGTCGGATGTTACTGCGGTTAGTGCGCGATCTAAAGCGCGCTAATCGCAGCACCACAAAGGCAGGCGGCAAGCGTGTTCTGTCACAACCGGGTTGGGCATTTATGACCTTATGCATAATAATTGCTAGCTTACACTAATCAAATCTGCCCCGACAATAGACCTGTCTCGATGTCCAAATTTGTTCATCTACACGTACACACCGAATATTCGCTTCTGGACGGCTTATGCAAAATAGACGAGCTGGTTAAGAAAGCTCAAGAGTATAAAATGCCGGCCGTGGCTCTTACCGATCATGGGGTAATGTACGGGGCAATCCCCTTTTACAATAAAATGCGCTCCGCCGGCATTAAGCCAATTATCGGGTGTGAAATCTATTTGGCTCCCCGCGGGTATCAAGATAAAGAAGGTGCCAGAGACCGCAACTACAGTCATCTCACCTTATTGTGCGAAAATAACGAAGGGTATCAAAATCTTATTAAATTGGTCACACGCACTCATCTAGAAGGCTATTACTACAAGCCTCGTGCCGATTACCACCTTTTATCACAATATTCCAAAGGCCTGATATGCCTTACCGGCTGCCGCAAGGGGCTGGTTTCTCAAAACTTAATCTCAGACAAGTACGAAAAGGCTAAAAGAGAGCTCTTAAAACTTGCCGCCATTTTTGGCAAAGACAATACCTTTATTGAAATTCAGATATTTGGGGTAAAAGCAAAAGATCAGAATTATCGTGATTCTCTAAAACTTAAAAGCGAGGCAATTAAATTATCTAAAGAAACGGGAATTGGTCTGGTGGCCACCAATGATGTCCACTATGTAGAAGCAGAAGATGCGCAGGCTCAAGAGATTCTCTTGTGCATCCAAACTAAAGAAACCATAAACAATCCTAAACGCAAGATGAGTATGATCAATACCCCCGACTTTTATTTCCGCTCACCAAAAGAGATGGCCGACCTCTTTGCGGATGTTCCCCAAGCTTTAGCCAACACCATAAACATTGCCGAGCGCTGCCACCTGGAAATTAAAACCGGCAAACCGATCTTTCCCAAATTCAGCATTCCTTCTGGTAAATCAGACCGCGCTTACCTGCGTGAACTTACCGAACAGGGTCTAATACAAAAATTTGGGAAAATTACTCCCCAGATGGCCAAAAAAGTCAACTATGAACTGGGAATCATTGACGAGAAGGGGTACAACACCTACTTTCTTATCTGTTGGGACTTAGCCAAGTGGACGCGGAGCCAAAAAATTCCCATCAGCACCCGCGGCTCGGTCACCGCCAGCCTGGTGGCCTATGCTCTGGACATCACCAACATAAATCCGCTAGAACATAATCTTCCTTTTGACCGTTTTTTAAACCCTGAACGGCCTTCTCTCCCAGATATAGACTTTGATATCGCCGAAGACAAACGGCAGAGGGTAATTGAATACATCTATCAAAAATACGGACGGGATCACGCGGCTCAAATAATTACCTTCGGCACCATGGAAGCCAGAGGCGCGATTCGTGATGTGGGAAGAGTTTTAGATCTGCCTTACAGTGTTCCAGACCGAATTGCCAAACTAATCCCTCCCGAATCAAGCATTCAACAGGCCATGGATTCTGTTCTGGAACTTAAAGAAGAATACGAAACTGATCCTGAAATTCACCAGCTAATTGATATTGCCCAGAAAATTGAGGGCGTAGCCAGGCACGCCTCCGTTCATGCCTGCGGTCTGATCATCACGCCCGAACCTCTGGTTAACTATGTGCCTTTGCAAAAAGAACCCAAGGGCGGCAAAGGAGTTATCACCCAATATGATATGTATGCGCTGGACATCAATGCAGTGGGTAAAAGTGCTTTAGGCCTGCTTAAGTTGGACCTCTTGGGACTGAGAAATCTGACCACGCTCAGGCGAGCCACCCAATTAATTGAGAAACGACAAGGGAAAAGCATAGACATTTATTCTTTACCGCAAGATAAAAAGGAAGTTTATCGGATGCTTTCTGCGGGGCACTCCACGGGCGTTTTCCAACTGGAAGGAGCCGGAATGAGAAGACTGCTTAAAGATATGAAACCGCAAAATTTTATTGATTTGGCCACCGCTATCGCCCTGTTTAGACCTGGTCCCATGGATCTTATCCCCAACTATTTAGCCGCCAGAAAAAACCCTTCACTAATTAAATATCCTCATCCCGACTTAAAGGAAATTCTTGAGGAAACATACGGAGTTTTGATATTTCAGGAGCAATGCATGACAGTGGTAACCAAAATGGCCGGCTACTCCCTAGGGCGCGCCGATGTTCTTCGCCGGGCCATTGGGAAAAAAAGCAAAAAACTGATGGCCGAAGAGAAAAAAAACTTCATCAAAGCCGCACAAGAACAGGGATACACCGCCAGCGAGGCCAAAAAGGTCTTTTCCTATATAGAAACTTTTGCCCGGTACGGATTTAACAAATCCCACACTGCCGCCTATGCCCTTATTGCCTACCAAACCGCCTATCTAAAATGCTTCTACCCGGTAGAATTTATGACGGCTCTTTTTATCAGTGAACAAAACCATACCGAAAAAATTCCCCTAATTGTTGATGAGTGCCGGCGGCTGGGGCTTAATGTTTTGCCGCCAAGTATAAATTACTCCCAGGTAGATTTTTCCATAGAAGATAACTCCACCATCCGATTTGGCCTGAGTGCAGTGAAAAATGTCGGCAGAAATGTGGTGGAAAAAATTGTTGAAGAAAGGGAAAAAAACGGCCCGTTTAAAAGTTTTAGCGACCTAGTACATCGAACCGATTACCGCGCCCTAAACAGACGGGCTATGGAAAGTTTAATCAAGGCGGGCGTTTGCGACGACTTGGGATCCCGGCCGGCGATGCTAAAAGTATGCAGCCAATTCTTAAAGATGGGCAGTGAATACCAGAAAAAGAAGCAAAACGGCCAGAGGGGATTGTTTGAAAGATCCAATACCAATCTTTTGGCCCCCGTTAAACTACCCCAGATTCCAGATCTTGATCCCGCCACTTACCTCAGTTGGGAAAGAGAACTATTGGGCTTTACCTTTTCCAAGGATCCATTTGAAGAAAAACTAGCCTGTTTGGCAAACTACCTTACCCATCAGATCGGGGAAATTACCCCCCAGGAGTTAAACAGGCAGGTCGTCATTGCCGGAGTAATTATAAAAGTCAGGAGAATCTTAACCAAGAAGGGCAATAAGGAAATGGCCATTATTACCCTGCGGGATAAAACGGGCACCATTGAAGCGGTTATTTTCCCGACAATTTTTTCCCGCTATTCATCCATTATAAGGGAAAACCAGCTACTCATCATTCACGGGCGGGTTGATCAACCAGACCAAAACCGAGAACCTAGCATCATTGTACAAAAAATAAAGGAAGAAAAGGAAATCGGCCCTATTCCTACAGTTAATCTTAGAGATAATTCTATAGAGATCTCAGTGCCAAGAGCCATTAAACGGCAGGCTCTGCTCAATTTAAAGGAATTACTAGAGAATTGTCCCGGCGCCTATTCTGTCAGCTTAATCCTCATCAACGGCCACGGCCGCAAATCTAAAATACAGCTTCCACACAAAATTAAATTTGACGAAGAGATGAAAAATAAAATTCTTAACCTTCTTACAAAAGACATAGCCGAGACATAACTTTAAGATTTAACCGTGAAGCTCCACCGCTGGCCTATTTTTAACCACTAGGTTATATCAACAACTAAGGGGGAAAACACACTAAAACCAAACTCCACTAAGATAATTAAGATAATACTAGTGATGATAGACTAGTTTATCATACTAAACCTAACTTCATTTTTAAGACTTGTTTCTACACAAACCAAAACGTACACATATGATAGAC
>MZGJ01000038.1 GCA_002084955.1 candidate division CPR3 bacterium 4484_211
TTGCTTCGGCAATGGAAAGAGGGTTTTTACCCAAAGGGGCAGATAAAAATAAAGAGCTTCAAATAAAGTTTTTAGAAAATGGGGGAAGTGAGAAAAGTGGCGTTTTTGTAGATGTGGTGCGGAAATGTTTTGTCTCATGTTATGTTGCAATTTACACGAAAATTTGTCTGTTTTGAGGGTTGTTGCAACATAACGTTAGACAATTTTACAAATTGAGAAAAGTGTTATAAACGTTTATAACACCATTTTATTGTTTTAGTCTAACCGTCGTTTAAAACATAATTTTTAAAATCCAGTTTAAAACCAGTTTTTGTTTTTTTGTCCTAACCTCTATTTAAATCATGCTTTTTTAAATCTAATTTAAAATACTTGCTACGCTTGAGTTTTTGGCTGGAAGAAGCACGACGGAGGTAGAGATGATGGAACGGGAGATTGCGCACTTTAAAAATGAAAGTGCGCAATGAAGTGCGCAACAATTTAGGAAAGTGCGCAATGAAGTGCGCAATAAATCAGCTACAAGCTAACCCCTTAAAAACTTTAAATTTCTTTAAATTTCTTTAAAATCTTTCTTCTTTTACTCTTCTGATGATTTTTCCTATTATTTTATAGTTTTCGTTTGGCTCAATTGTTGGGTATTTAGGGTTATCGCTGGTAAGGTATGCTTTACCTTCTTTTTGTCTATAGCGTTTTAATATGAGTTCATTCCATTCATTTCTAACAATAATAATATCACCATTTTTTATTGGCTCTCCCAATTTGTTAATTGGGAGAAAAACCACGTAATCACCGTCCTCTATAGTAGGCTCCATACTAGCGCCCCTTACTTTTATTGCTAGGGAGCCTTTGGGAATATCAGGCAAGTAGAGGTAATCTATGATTTGCTCTTTTTCTAAAGGTATTTCTGGGAAACCAGCAGGGACTTGAATATTTATTACCGGGACCGGATGTGCAGGTATAGCTTGGGGAAATTGTTTTAAGATTTCTTCTGTGGTCATGTGTTTAAATTCTACTTTGGCAGGCCTTATAAACATTTCTCCCTCGCCCGTGAGAAGCCAATCTGGATTAATATCGGTATTCCGAACAAGAGAGGTTATAGTTTTTGCAGATGGTTTTGTTTTTTCATTTTCAATATCAGATAAAGAACCTTGAGAAATACCAATAATTTTTGCTAATTGCTTTACAGTTAATCCCTTTTTCTTCCTATATATTCTTATCCTACAACCAATCATAAAAATTATCCCAATACCGAAATTTCCCCCTTGACATATATCCGTAAGCCGATTATAATACTTAAAGTTTACTTATAACTTAACTTATAACAAGATGGAAAGTCAACAGTTTTTTTCGGACAAGTTGTTAGGACAAAGACCACTTTTTAGCAGTCCTTCCTTAAATCCTGTTTCTAAAGTGAAAGCTGCTATAAAGCAAGCAATAAAAGGGTGCGGTTTGTCTAGGGAGCAAATTGTAGATGAGATGAATAGATTGGCCAAGATTGAGAATATTCATGTCAAAGTTTCACTTTCTTTACTTGACAAGTGGGTGGCTCAGGAGGCGACTCACATTATTCCGTGGAAGGTATTGCCGATTTTTTGCAGGGTTACAGGGAGTATTTTACCACTTCAGGCATTGGTGGCTCCACTTGGGGCTACGGTTATAACTGGGAAGGATCTCAAGTTGCTTGAGTGGGCAAAGGTAGAGATTAAAAGGCGTGAGTTATCACGAAAAACACGACAGTTATTAGAGGAAATAAGGATATGAAGACTCAAAGAATAAAAAAATGGCTAAAAAAAACTGGTTTTTCTCAAACACAGATTAGTAGAGAGTTAGGAATCAGCCAAGTGGCGGTTCATTTAGCAATTCATAATAAGAGCACAATTTCAAGAGTAGTCAATTGGCTTTTAGAACATGGCTGTCCTGAAGAATATTTAAAGAAGAAGTAAATGGATATACGCTCAGGGTTTGGGAAAGCTGATTTTATGGGGATTGTTGGTAGGTATAAAAAATTACATAGTTTACGCAAGTTGCCTGTTTATCATCTTAATAAAGAAGTTGCTCAAAATGGTGTTTTTTTTGGTCTTTTTAATCCTAAAGAGATATTTCCAAGAGCCAGATTGGGTTGTGATGTCTTAGCATTAATAGAATATCAAGGCAAAAAGGCTTTTTATATGTGCTCTTTAAAGAGGGCTTGGGAAATATGGGGACGGAGAGATGATGGAACGGGAGATTGCGCACTTTAAAAATGAAAGTGCGCAAAAAAGTGCGCAACAATTTATGGAACTGCGCAATAAAGTGCGTAATGAAAGAGACAACTCAAAAGAGATTTGGTTAGATATCAAAACTGTAGTAATTCTCACAGGGGATCCCCGAAGGACAATTCAAGATCGTTGCAAGAAGAAATGTTACAAAACCCGCAAAGTCAAGAAGGTTGGCGGCACAGCTTATCAAATCGCCCTTTCCTCCCTTCCACCTGAGGCCCAGGTTGTCTGGGTAAATCAAAACCCAGAAAAAGCCCGAACACTTCCTGAATACATCAGAAACAGATTATCTTCTCAGGCACAGTGGGAGATTACAAGGCTTATGTCGCCTAAAGAGAGTGTGGGGTTAGAGATGTTTATAAAAGAAAATCTTAAAAAAAGGTTAGCAACAAAAATAAAGGCTATTCAAAAGGCGCTTAGCTGCCCAGCTGGGACAAAGAAATCTGAGTGGATCAGACAGGTAGCTTCTGAATTTGGGATTTCACATAAGACACTTTATCGGGATTTAAAGATATATCGTGAGAAGGGGCTCGCAGGGTTGGTTAACCCTAGAGAGAAAAAGGGTCTAGTGGCATGGGATAAAGAGGCCATTGAATTTATGCAGGGCGTTTATCTTAAGGCCGTCCGTGAGTGCGGGCAGGTTTCAAAGCGTAGGGCGTATCAAGCAGTTATAGCATGGGAGTGAGAGTTCAGCTTTTGCCTACCTGCGAAGCCTAAATCCACTTTTAGCAAAGTATGCCTGTGCTGGGAGAAGAGCTTTAGATAATGTCTTTTACATCATGCGGGAATACAAGGACCTCGCTCCATTTGAAGTGAATGTGGGGGACCAGCACCGGTTTGATTTTTGGGTGCGGGATGCGGAGACAGGGAATATTTTTAGGCCTGAGTGTTATTTGTGGCTGGATTTACGGACAAGGCTAATATATGGGCTTTCTATTGCCCGGTATTATGACCGCTATCTAATGGGTCATGCAATACGAATGGGCATGATGCGGTGGGGTATGTTTCAGAGTTGTTATACTGACAACGGCAAGCCTGAAATTAGCGAATATGTGAATACTATAATTAATGATATTACTGCTTGGGGCAGCCAAGTTAAGGATATTGCTGAGTTATATAAGACAGATGAGGGTTATGTCATTGAAGGGCCTGATGGTGAACCTATAGAGAGCGTTTCCACTCCTCAGATGTGGCACCGTCGTGCCCGTGCTTATAATGCGAAGGCGAAACCTATTGAGCGTTTTTTTAGGTCTTTTGAAGGTATTTTAAGAGATTTAGGGACACCGGGACTTGTGCGGGGGTTAAAGGGTGTTGCAGAGGAGAAGGCCCTTGCGGATAAACGCCTAAAGCATCTTATTGAAACCAACCAGCTCCTTACCTTTGAAGAGTTTTTGATTAATGTCTTTAAGGCGGTTGAAATCTATAACCAACGCAGACATGCGGCCTTACATAGGTCGCCAATAGAGGAACTTTGGCGGGCAGTAAAAAAAGAAGGTTTTGTGCCCAGATATTTGTCTGAGGCAGAGGTTGATTTTGTGCTTTTGGCACGGACTTCTCGTAAGGTTCAGCGTGGGCGTGTTCTTTTAAACCATACTTGGTATCAGGGAGAAGCTTTATCAAATAACAATCTTGAGGCGGGCTTATGGCATTTACCGGATAAAACGGAAGTTGAGATTAGATATGACCCGTTTGATCCGGCAAAGGTCATAGCGGTGCTTCCAGATGAGAGTGTCAGGAGACTTGAGCCTGTGCCTGTGTCTTCTATGAAAGATAGGCAGAAGACGAGTGAGCTTATGGCTTGGAAACGGCAAATGATGCAGGCAGTTACGGAGCATTATAGACGTCTGACCAGACCTGTGCCTGGCATTGTTGAGTACAGCAAACGCACAAGGCAGGCTAAAGCAGCAGCCAGGCCATATCTGCCCCTGCCCGACAGGCAGGCGGGGACAGGCAGGCAGGCCAAACAGATTGATTTCGAGCAAATCAAACGGGACGCAGAGCGGATGGTTAAAGAAAGTCTGGAAGATAAAAAGGTTGTGCCCATTGTGAGCAGAAGATCTGTGTTTAAGGATGAGTGGGAATACTATCGCTGGTGTCTAGATATGGAGCTTGCAGGGGGAAGGCTAACAGCAAAAGACAGGGCTTTTATGGCTCAATATGAGGCAAAGATGGATGAGGATGAAAGACAGTATTGGAATATACACAGACGGGTTTATGGGCAAGAAAAGCAGGATCGTATTCAGAAGGTGGAGTTTTATGGGCTATTTGTGAAAATTGTTATTGGAAAGAGCAAGAAGAACTTAAAAGAGAAAGAAAAGAGAGGAGAAGGGGGTTAAGAGAAAATGGCAGGCTTAAGAGAAGTGATGGAAAGGTTTAATTTGAGCGCCGGCGATGTGGCTCACATCACCGGCTATGCAAAAAGCACCATCAGTCAAATAAAAAATAACAAATACAACGGGGATGGTCAAGTAGAAGCGAAGATTCTTAAAAAACTGGTAGAGGCTGGGTATCGGCTTGAAACGAAGTTGAGCGTGCGGCGGGATGTCTTCATTAAAACTGGGAATGTGCGCAAGTTTGACACTCTTTGTGATGAACTTTTAGCACCACAAGGAGACCTCACCTCTTCTATTGGTGTAGTAATGGGACGGGCAGGCCGTGGGAAGACAAAGTCTGCCAGACATTATGCGGTGCAGCATTCAGAGGCGGTGTATGTGCTTTTTATAGACGGTTTTAGCCTAGTGGATGTAGCACGGGAGATTGCTTTTGAGATTGGCGGCATCAGGCCACGCACTTTCAGGGCATGTCTAGATGTGATTGACGAGGCCACTCTTCAGCAAAGACGGCTCATTATTATAGATGAAGCAGATAAAATGCCTAAAAGGTATTTTGAGATGCTACGGGGGTTAAACGAAAGATGTGCTTGCCCAATAGTTTTGGTTGGCGAAGAGCCTTTAAGAAAGGCACTTGATAGTGAGAGAAGGCTAAAAAGCAGAGTGAGGCAAATGGTAGTGTTTGAGCCAGTGTTGCTCACGGATATAGCTGCCTATTATCAGGCGGCAATTGGTATTACGGTTAATAGTGATGTGCTTCAGGTGTTATGGCAGCGATCACAGGGCGATTTTCGGTTGGTGGTTAGGGATGCGTTCTCAGTAGTGCGGATTATGAATACTAACAGGCTTTCAGCAGTAACAATGGATGTGGTGAAGGGAATATGAAGGGAACAGCTAAAAAAATCAGAGAGCTTTTGAAGATAGTCAGGGTTTGGCCAGTTGAGGGAATTAAAGAGTTAAGTGAGGCGGTAGGTGTAGACAGACACAGTGCAAATTATACGGTGCGAGATTTTTTGCGGCGTGGGGAGTTAGTGGTTGAAAATGGGATGTATCGGTATCGGGATAGGCCTAAAAATAAGTTAATAGATAAAATCTGGCGGGCGTGGCGGTATTGTCCGCAGTGGACAGTAAATGAGATTGCACAACTTGTGGAAGCAAATAGAGAAATAGTGATGTTATATACAAGGCTTTATTGTCGGGCAGGCTATGTGGAAAAGATTGGCAGAAAAAAGACGCAGTTTGGCTATGAGGCGGTTTATCGGCTTAAAGACAGAAACAACTTAAAGGAGAGGCCATGTATAGGCAAAAGATGTTAGCCAAGATTCATATTGCCGCAAAGGAGGCAAGAATTTGCACAAATAGTAATTGCAGACGGCTTTGTTTTGAAAGGGTTTGTCGTAGTTGTGGGGCAGAAACAAGGCAGATGAGCGAGATGGATTATAGAAGGTTTCTTTTAAACTGCACAGGAGTTTCTAGCTGCGGATATATGAATAGAGAACAGCTACAGCGAGTTATTAAGATTTTTGAGCTAGCGGGATTTGTATTTAAAAAGCGGGGCACTTTACAGGAAGCGATGAATGATAGCCGTTTGGCGATGGTGACAAAAATAGAGGCAGAGGCAGAGAGGTATTTAGGAGAGAATTGGAAG
>MZGJ01000014.1 GCA_002084955.1 candidate division CPR3 bacterium 4484_211
TGTGTATAAGCAAGTCTTAAAAACAATGTTGGGTTTAGTATGATAGACTAGTCTATCATCACTGAGATTATTTTAATGTTATTTTAATGGGGTTCGGTTTTAGTATTTTTAGCGTGTTTTTCCTTTGGAGGATGGATTGTAAATATCCAACTTAATTGTAATAGTGCACTCTTGCCGTGTACCCTTGCGGCACTGCAGTTAGTGCGCGCTTAGAAGGGGTGACACCCTCTTTGAGGGTGTCACCCCATTCAAATAATTATTACTGCGGTTGGTGCGCTTAAGATCTCGGACTAACCGCAGTACCATTCGGTACGCGGCAAGACCATTCGGTACGCGGCAAGAGTTTGCTGTTACAGTTAAACCTTGAAGTTATGTCCCGGTTACCGCATAAGAGAGGATTGCACTCAGCGCTGTCAACAAGATGGGTATTAAAAGAGAAAGAAAAAAGAGCTTTTTGGGATTTTCAATCTCTATCCCCCACCTCTTTTCCACCCACCGAGCCAAAAGAAGGGAAAGTTTATAGGAGGGAAAAAGAGAGAGGGGTATCGAGACTGTGCTGCCAAAAAGCACGATTCCTGCTATCATAACAGCTCCCTCAGAGCTTGTTCCTATCTGCGATTTAAATGCTATAAGAACCAAAGCCAATATAACCGCTACTATGGTAAATACGACAGCAGCGACTAATGGTATTATTACTGAATTTACAACAACCATTACGAATGAACCTTTTTTTGCTTTGTGTAGCATAGTTGTTTATTATTGTGGCTAGGGCATAACCTCAAGATTTGACTGTAGTAGCAGACTTAAGTCTATCTCCCTCAAGCGCGTACTGAAGTGCGCTATTATGACATTGCCTCCTGTGCACTAATCGCAGCACCATAAGGGTGCACGGCAAGAGTTTACTATTACAACTGGTACAACTGGGTTAGGCACTCACAACCCATTCTCTACTAAATACTTAAGAGAACTTGCTAGAGAAGTGGCTAGACTCCAGTCAAGCGTGTGCGACCATCAATGACTTAATTGGTAAGTAATTGAGTTACTTCATCGACTACCTCAGGTTGCATTGGTAGTGTTCCATGTTTAAAACGTAGTTCGCCAGGAGTTAGCATGTCTAAATTGTAACTGTAGCTTACACCTTCCTTACAAAGGCTCACTTCAAATTTTAACACGTCAGGGTCAGAAAAGGTATGCTTTGCGAGTTGGGCGGCTGGTGGAGAAGTAGCACTTTCCAAACTCATATAAATGTCGCCTATAGAAAATTTCCGTCTTAATTCCCAGAAGAAAAATCCTTGTCTTATTTCCATGTCTATATCGCCAGCTAGAGAATCAACAGATACCTGACTGATTATATTATCGTTTAGTTGAGCCAAAAAACTGCTTGACGGTCTTACCTGCTGTGCGGCAGCACTCTCGAGGTCAACATTTAGTCCACCCAACTGAACGAGCTTAGTGACAAATTCCGTGGCAGCTCTTCTAAGATAAACACCTAGAATTGGTATACTTTCAAACCAGTCTTCAGGAGTAAAGATCGTTACTCCTCTGTGTGGGCTGGCGATGGTGATAAGCTGGTCTACTTTATCTTCCCCAAAGGTGTTTAAATAATATCGGGCGATGATGCCGCCAAGCGAAAAACCCACCAAATCTACCTTGCCGCTCCCCCCTTCGTCAAGTGAAAGTTGAGACAACCGATCTACTTCTTCGTCCAGATTGGCGGAGATTAGGGCTACATCTCCTTGATTGTCATAAGTATCAGGATTGCCGTCCGCATCAGCATAAATATAGGAATTGAGATAGTGTTCCGGATATCCCGCCGCCCTCAGGGTTTTAAAGTGCACCTTTTTATCTCCGCTTATCCAGTCGGTATAATGTCCCCCTAAACCGTGAATAAATATCACCGGATCATAACGCGGGTAGATGCCCAGTTGATAGACCTTCCCCTGGTAGGACCCGGTGTAAATAACCTCGCGGTAAAAATTGGAACTGCCAAAACCCAGACTGTAAATGCCCGGCGGGTCATCCTGCGGAAACCCCCGGTTCAACTCCTGCCAGGTTCGGCATCCATCATCACTTCGATATACTCCTTTTAGGATTGAGGTTAGATAAAATTTTCCCCGGTGCAGATAAAATCTTATGCCAACAACCTCCTCGGGCAAATTTGAGGCAACCAGACTCCAGTGATAGCCGTAATCAGTTGACTTTAAAAACTTACTCACCAGCCGGCTGGGATTGTCCTGATTGGTTGCCAGAGCGTAGATGGCACCGCTGTCGGCATCAAAAACCATTTTCTCCAGATGGTTATTATCTAAACCCCGGTCTCTAAGATAATATTCGTCCCAACTGGCTCCCTGGTCGCCGGAAATGCTGATCTTATCTCCAGAATAGGCAACAATGGTCTGCGGGGTTAGGAGTATGTTTTGGGTGTCTGTGTAAAAAAGATGTTCTTTTTCCAGTGTGTCTAGATTAAAACGCCAAACCCCGCAAAATCTCTGGTCCCACTGGCAGTTGCCCGTGCGCTGGCCGAAGTAAACAACATTAGATTGAGGATCAAAGTCTAAAAATCCCGTTTGACGAGAGCTGATCCGCGGCCAGTTTATGCCCCCGTCGGGAGAATAATATACCCCGTTATAAGTGGAAATAACCACCCGGTTTTGGTCAATAACCAAAATTTTAGGCCACAGTACAGCGCCGTAAACACCCTTAAAAGTGCGTCCATAATCGGTGCTTTTGGAAATAGTCTGTCTGCCCCCGGCATAAATAACCGCCGGATTATCCGGCGCTGTTGCTATTTCATAATGGGGATCGTCGGGAAAATGCAAATTGAAATCATAGAGGAGGCGCCAGGAAGGGTTTAGATTAGAAGAGACGGAACTGGTGGTGTGGGAAAGAAGAAAAATGAGACAGAAAGAAAGGCAGGCAAGCGGGTAAAAAAAGTATCGGCCAACACTCTTCATCGTTTTTACTCTAGCACGAACCAGCTGATTATTTCAATAACCTCAACCTCGCCAGAGCGTATTTTGGGCAGTATGCATTTCTTGGTATAATTTAGGCAGAGCCTACTTGTCAGGAGGAGATTTAATGGTATAATTCATCGGTTGAATGCCAACGGTTAATCAGCTGGTCCGCAAGGGTCGGCAAAGACACAAAACTAAATCTAAGTCCCTGGCCTTGTTGGGAAGCTTTAATTCTCTAAAGAACCGGATGACTAAAACTATCAATCCGCAAAAGCGCGGGGTTTGTTTGGTGGTCAGGACAATGACGCCTAAAAAGCCCAACTCGGCGTTAAGGAAAATCGCCCGGGTGCGTTTGTCTAACCGTAAAGAAATTACCGCCTATATTCCGGGAGAGGGACATAATTTGCAGGAGCATTCCATTGTCCTGGTGCGCGGCGGCCGAGTAAAAGATCTTCCGGGGGTAAAGTACCACATTGTCCGCGGCGCTTTGGACGCGGCGGGGGTTGAGAACCGAAAGAAAGGCCGAAGCAAGTACGGGACAAAAAGGGAGGGCGCAGTAAAAGCCCCGACTGAGGATGCTCAAAGTGAGACTGCGGCGAAAGACTCCGGCAGTTGAGGAATATGAATAATCCGTGCAAAATTAGGATTGATTTGAGAATTATTTATGCCGAGAAAAAAATTAAAGCCCAAAGATAAAAAAAGAGATATAAAGCCTGATGTTCGTTATAATTCTGTGCGGGTGGCTCGGTTCATTAATAAGGTTATGAGGGACGGCAAAAAGGACCTGGCCAGAAGGATTGTTTATAAGGCTTTAGAAGAGATTGAAAAAAAAGTCCAAAAAGATCCCTCGGAGGTGTTGGACCAGGCACTAGCCAATGTTAAGCCGCGGCAGGAGGTAAGATCCCGTCGGGTAGGCGGAGCCACCTATCAGGTCCCCATTCCGGTCAGGAGTGATCGCGGCGAGACCTTGGCTATGCGCTGGATCATTGAAGCCGCCCGTTCCCAGGTTGGGCCAATGGAAAAAAATTTAGCCGCACAGATTATGGCCGCCTACAATGCAGAGGGGGAGGCGGTAAAGAAAAAGCAGGATGTTCAGCGTATGGCTGAAGCCAACAGGGCGTTTGCCCATTTTAGATGGTGAACTATGGAAAAGATTCCGCTTGACAGGGTAAGAAACATTGGTTTTATCGCTCATATTGATGCCGGGAAAACAACTACCACCGAGCGGGTTCTTTATTACACCGGTAAAACCTACAAGATAGGAAATATCGACGAAGGCACCACCCAGATGGACTGGATGGAGCAAGAGAAGGAACGCGGCATTACCATTCAATCGGCGGCCACGACCTGTTTTTGGCCCGCCCCGACCTCTCCTGATTCCCGTCCCCGCCACCGCATTAATATTATTGACACTCCCGGACATGTAGATTTTACCGCCGAAGTTGAGCGGTCGTTAAGGGTGTTGGATGGGGCGGTGGTGGTTTTTGATGGTGTGGTGGGAGTTGAACCCCAGTCGGAGACAGTTTGGCGGCAGGCCGACCATTACCATGTCCCCCGTTTGTGTTTCATGAATAAGTTGGATAAAACCGGGGCCGATTTTGAAAAAAGTGTCCAGACGATTAATGAGCGGCTGGGCGCCAAAACAGCGCTTTTGCAGATTCCCATAGGCCTGGAAAACCAGTTTAAAGGGGTGATTGACCTCTTGGAGATGAAAGCTCTCTATTGGGAGGACGAGGTGGGCGCTGAAGTGGTTGAACAGGAAATTCCCCCGGAATATAAGGACAAGGCTCTGGAAAAAAGAAAGGAGCTGGTGGAGGAAATAGCTTCTAGTTCGGAGGAGCTTTTGGACAAATATTTGGAAGAAGGGGCCGAGTCTTTAACCGTAGCCGAGTTAAAGCAAGGGCTAAGGCAGGCGGTTATCAAAGCGGAAATTTTTCCGGTTTTGGCAGGATCTTCTCTAAGAAACAAAGGAGTCCAGCCATTAATTGATGCGGTGGTGGATTATTTGCCTTCACCGCTTGACCTGCCGGGGGCGGTTGGCTATAATCCAGTCAACGGAGAGAAGGAACAACGCCGTCCCGATGAAAAAGAGCCGTTTGCCGCTCTGGCGTTTAAGGTGCAGACTGACCCCTATGTGGGCCGTTTGGTTTATTTTAGGGTTTATTCGGGCAAGATCGGCAGTGGCTCGAACATTTACAATTCTACACGCCAAAGCAAGGTGCGGGTGGGAAGGCTTCTTTTAATGCATGCCAATCACCGTGAACAGGTGGAGGAATTCAGCGCCGGAGAGATTGGTGCGGCCCTGGGCCTAAAAGGAGTTAGTACCGGAGATACCCTTTGCGACCCCAACCACCCAATTGTTTTGGAGAAAATGGCTTTTCCTGAACCGGTAATCTCGGTTGCGGTGGAGCCAAAAACCAAGGCAGATCAGGAAAAGATGATGACAGCCCTGCAGCGCCTGGCGGAGGAAGATCCGACTTTTACGGTGAGAGGAGATGCGGAGACGGGCGAGGTGATTATTTCCGGGATGGGAGAATTGCATCTGGAGATTTTGGTGGATAGGATGATGAGAGAGTTTAAGGTTGAGGCGAGCGTTGGCCGGCCGCAGGTGGCCTATAAAGAGACAATTCGGAAGGCGGTTGAGCAGGAGGGTAAGTACATTCGTCAGTCTGGCGGCAGAGGCCAGTACGGACATGTGTTTATTAAAATTGAGCCGAAGGAAAGAGGAGAAGGGTTTGAATTTGTCAATGCCATTAAAGGGGGAGCTATACCTTCGGAGTATATTCCCGGGGTGGAAAAGGGAATTAAGGAGGCCATGCAGTCCGGGGTCCTGGCCGGATATCCGGTGGTGGAT
This sequence comes from candidate division CPR3 bacterium 4484_211, assembly GCA_002084955.1. Lineage (GTDB taxonomy): Bacteria > Patescibacteriota > 4484-211 > 4484-211 > 4484-211 > 4484-211. The sequence continues at coordinate 5,809 of MZGJ01000014.1, forward strand.
GTTAAGGTGACTCTTTATGATGGGTCTTTTCACGAGGTTGACTCTTCGGAACTGGCTTTTAAGATTGCCGCCTCGGATGCTTTTAAAAAAGGAGCTAAACAGGCCGATCCGGTGTTGCTGGAGCCGATTATGAAGGTGGAGGTAACCACGCCTGAGGAGTACATGGGAGATGTAATTGGAGATTTGTCTGCCAAACGAGGAGAAATTTTGGAAACAGGAATGCGCGGGACTGCTCGGGTAATCCGGGCTTTGGTGCCGCTGGCAGAGATGTTTGGCTACGCTACCGCCGTGCGGTCTATGACCCAGGGGCGGGCGGTGTTTAATATGGAACCTTCACACTATCAGGAGACGCCAAAGGGTATAATGGAAAAGATCATCGGAGAATAGTTTTTGAATGGGACGAATTGGTTGGGAGCGATCTTTTGTGTATAACTGTGACGGAGATATAATGCTGCACTTTAGTTGTAATAGCGGACTCTTGCCGTGTGCCGAACGGTACTGCACTTAGTCTGTAATCTTAAGCGCGCAGTAAGCCAAGCCTGTAGTTCGGCGACAAACATGGGAAAGTTTTGGTCATTTGAATTCTGAATTCTGGATTCTGGATTCTGAATTCTGAATTTGTTTGTAATTTGGCGCTTGGTCATTGTCATGATAACAATGACAAGTGGTTGGGCATTTATGGCCTATCCTTGGTTAATTCGGAACAGCGCGGGATGGTCGCAAGCTTTAGTTTAGGGTAGATAAAGAAGAAAGTTGCCCTGATGCCAGTTCGGTGTACTGTCATCGGCTGATGCGGGGCTTAATTTCAGCAACGGAAAGAAACTTTGTATCATTCGTTTCTTTCTGGACTTTATTGAGGAGGTGAAAATTATGGCTAAAGAAGTCTATAAGCGAACTAAACCGCATATTAACGTTGGGGCTATTGGTCACGTGGACCACGGTAAGACAACTTTGCTTTCGGCAATTACCAAGCGCTTGTCGGAGAAAGGCTTGTGTGAGTTTTTCCCTTTTGAGAAGATAGATAATGCTCCAGAAGAGAAGGAAAGGGGTATTACCATTGCCATTTCTCATATAGAGTATGAGACCGAAAATCGCCACTATGCTCACATTGACTGTCCCGGGCATGCTGACTACATTAAGAATATGATTACCGGCGCCGCCCAGATGGACGGGGCGATTTTGGTCGTTTCCGCCGCAGACGGCCCGATGCCTCAAACTCGTGAGCACATCCTCTTGGCTCGCCAGGTTAATGTTCCCCGAATTATCGTTTTTATGAACAAGATGGATCTGGTTGAGGATATGGAATTGGCCGATTTGGTGGAAGTGGAAATCCGTGAGTTGTTGTCTAAGTATGAGTTTCCGGGAGATGAGATTCCGGTAGTCAGGGGTTCGGCACTGAAAGCTCTGGAGGGTGATGAAGAGGCTATGAAGGCTATTGACGAGCTGTTGAAAGCTCTGGACGAATATATCCCATTGCCTAAGCGGGATGTGGACAAACCCTTTTTAATGCCGGTTGAAGATGTTTTCTCCATCTCCGGTCGGGGGACGGTGGCCACGGGACGGATAGAAAGGGGCAAGGTTAGGGTAAACGATGAAGTGGAAATTGTTGGTCTGTCCAAAGAGTCCCGTAAGGTGGTGGTTACCGGTGTGGAGATGTTTAGGAAGACCTTGGAAGAGGGAGTGGCGGGAGATAATGTGGGGGTGCTCTTGCGGGGTGTTGAGCGGAATGATGTCGTCCGCGGGCAGGTCTTGGCCCAACCAGGCACGATTAGTCCTCATACCGAGTTTGAAGCTGAGGTTTATGTTTTGAGCAAGGAAGAAGGCGGTCGTCATACACCGTTTTTTACCGGTTATCGGCCGCAGTTTTACCTGAGAACCACCGATGTGACCGGTGAGGTTACCCTGCCTGAGGGTACGGAAATGGTAATGCCCGGCGATAATGTGAAGTTCACCGTGAAGTTGATTGAGCCGGTGGCCTTGGAGAAAGGCCTGCGGTTTGCTATTCGCGAGGGTGGAAACACTGTTGGCGCCGGAGTAATTACCAACGTGGTTAAGTAGCACTGGACAGCTCACAGTAGCCTGTTGATGCAGCCGTAACAGGTGGTGTGTCTTGGCGCTGTGAGCTGGTAGTGCTAGTGTAATATTCTATGAGTGAATCGCGGATTCGTGTGCATTTACGATCTTTTGATCATAAGATACTAGACCAGACGGCACTGGAAATTGTGCAGACGGCCATAGGAACCGGAGCCAAGGTTGCGGGCCCTGTTCCTTTGCCCACGCGAATAGAGAAATTTACCGTATTGCGAGGTCCCCATATTGATAAGAGAAGTCAGGAGACTTTTGAAAGAAGGACTCATCGGAGGCTGATTGATATTTTAGAGCCGGCGCCGTCTACCCTGGGAGCGCTTTCCAATCTTAATCTTCCGGCCGGCGTGGGAATTGAAATTAAAGGCTAGTAAATACTTCCTCGTATTCCTGCACGAATTCTCTGGTTAGATTCCCTTTTGGTACATGGAACTTAGAGTTGACATTGATAGTCCTTAGGCTGGTAAAAATTTGTTGATACCTTTGTTGGGTTTTTCTCGAATTAAGGTAGCGATCGTTGGTGGCAAAGACGGCCAGGGTTGGGGTGTGGATTTTTAATTTGGGATTAAATTTGACGGACAAGATATCCAACAGGGAGCGGCTCCAGGTCAGCAAATCAACAGTCCGCCAAAGGTAAATTTCGTTTGCGAGTACTTCTTTTGTCTGCTCTTCTTTTTGTACATCCCATCTTAGAAACAAGTTTAACAGAGGGGAAAAAATAATTACCTGCCAGAGCTTAAGCAGAATACCTCCCTTGGCAATCTGTCTAAGAAAAGGGATTGATTTTTTTATGCGCGGATAGGTATAAAGCTGGTGATCAATGGGGGTCCAAAAAAGAAATTGTTTTTTTAGCAGTTGAGGGTATTTAATGGACAGCCAGATGGAAATTAGTCCTCCCATAGAAACTCCGGCGGCGGTAATTCTTTTAAGTTTGAGTTTCTGGCAGAATTGATAGGCGAAATCGGCATAATGCTCCATGGTTGGGTTACCGTCCGAAAAGGGAGGGGTGTATTGGTTTTGGCCGGGGAGTTCGGGAGCATAAACTGTATAATCTCTTGCGAATCTCTTAATAAAGGCGAGCCATTTTTGGGTATCCGCCCGATGCCCGTGAAGAAAGAGCAAGGGCGGACCGTGACCCAGCTTTCGGTATCTGGTTGTTAGTTTGTTCACCAAAATCTCTTTTAATTTATGGTTTGACATTTCTTAAATAAGAGTATCAAAGTATCTCCAAATTGAAAATGGGAGTTTGGGTTTTTGTTAAAGCTGGTCTCTGGTTGGGCTCTTAATTTCCGGTGCGATATAATGCAGATGGTATGACCAAAGATAAAAGCGGAAGCAAATTGAATAGTCTTCATTTTGAAACCCCGATGATGCGGCAGTATCTTGAGATTAAAAAGCGGTACCATGACTGCATTTTGCTTTTTAGACTGGGAGATTTCTATGAGATGTTTTTGGATGACGCCAAGATAGGCTCTGAAGTTTTGGGGATTACTTTAACCTCACGAGCCAGAGGGAAAGACGGCCGGATCCCCATGTGTGGCATCCCCTACCATGCTTTGGACAGCTATTTGGGCAAGTTGACCAAAGCTGGTTATAAAGTGGCCATTTGCGAGCAATTAGAAGACGCGGGAACTGCGAAAGATATGGTGCGGCGTGATGTGGTGCGGGTGGTGACGCCGGGGACGGTTTTGGACGAAAAAAATCTTTTGCGCAAGGAAAACAATTTCGTTTTAGCTTTTCAGATTGTTTCTAAGGAATTAGGCCTAGCCTACGCAGATATTAGTACAGGTGAGTTTTATGTAAAACAGATAAGTTGGGCTAATTTGGAGAAAGATCTGGCGGCGGAAGTTTTGCAAATTAGGCCGGTGGAAATTATTTCCTCTGACGGCTTGTATAACCGGCCGGAAGTTTTAAGGGCGTTGCGGGTTATTCCGGAAACTAATATCTTCCCCTACCACCAGTGGGATCTCCGGGTTCGTGATGCCCGAAAGATTCTTAGGGATCATTTTGGCGTGGCAAGTTTTGAAGGTTTTGGTATTGGGGCTAAAAAATACAATCTGGCCCTGCAGGCCGCCGCTGTCCTTCTCTCTTATCTAAAGGAGACGCAAAAGGGGCCGGTGGAACATATCAAGAAAATTTCCCCTTACCGTTTGGATAAATATCTTCACCTGGATGCGGCCACGATTGCCAATTTGGAGCTTTTCTCTACCATTCGCGAGCAAAATACCAAAGCAAGTCTTGTTGGGGTAATTGACCGCACACGTACAGCTATGGGCGGCAGGAAGCTGCGGCACTGGCTGCTTAAACCCCTAAGAGAGATAAGAGAAATTAATCGGCGATTGGATGGAATTGAAATGTTGTTGAGTGAAACTGGCAAGCGGGAAAAAATTGCTGAAATTTTGAGCCGTATTTTGGATATAGAGAGACTGCTGTCCCGAATTTCGGTAGGGACGGCTAATCCCAGGGATATGGAGGGTTTAAAAATTTCTCTGCAGAACTGTCTATATCTGGCAAAGTTTCTTCACGAAAAGTTTCCCCGGCTGGACGGTGCTTTTCTTAAGAAACTGACGGAAATTGAAGAACCCATCCGATTGGTGGTTGGCCTGTTGGAGGCCAAAATTAAGCCTGACCCCCCGGCCGTCCTTGCCGACGGCGGCTATATTAGGGAGGGAGTCTCTCCGGATCTGGACGAGTATCGCCGGATGCTTTCGGGCAGTAGGGAGTGGCTTAAAAAATTTGAAGAACGGGAACGCCAAAGATCCGGAATTTCGTCCTTAAAAGTGGGAGTAAACAAGGTTTTTGGTTTCTATATTGAAGTTAGCAAAGCTAATTTGAGTCAGGTCCCGCCCGATTACATTCGTAAACAGACTCTGGCTAATGCCGAGCGTTATATTGTTCCGGAGCTCAAGCAGAGAGAGGAAATGGCTCTGGAAGCAGAAGAGAAAATTAGGGTCCTGGAGCAAAAGATTTTTTTTGAGGTGGCTGGTGAAATTATGAAGCATGCGGAGCCGATTCAGCAAATGGCCCGGGCGGCGGCGCGGGTAGATGTCCTGGTTAGTCTGGCTGAGGTAGCCCAGCACTATAGGTACAGCAGGCCGCAGTTGGTGGATGGGGGTGCTCTTTGTATTAAAAACGGCCGCCATCCGGTGATAGAAACCCTTGAGGCAACGGAAATTTTTGTTCCTAACGATACAGAAATGAACTTTTCTGACTCGCAGATACTGTTGATTACCGGTCCTAATATGGCAGGGAAATCCACCTATATTCGTCAGGTAGCCTTGATCACATTACTTGCTCAAATGGGTAGTTATGTGCCTGCGGACAGTGCGCAGATTCCAGTTCGTGATCAGATTTTTACCCGCATAGGCGCCTCGGATAGTATTACTCTAGGACAGAGCACTTTTCTGGTAGAGATGATGGAGACGGCCAATATTTTAAACAATTGCACTCCGAAAAGCCTGGTGATTTTTGATGAAATAGGTCGGGGAACGAGTACTTTTGACGGGATGAGCCTTGCCTGGGCGGTTGTGGAGTATTTGTTAAAGCACAAGAGTAAAGCGGCCTTGGTTCTTTTTGCCACTCATTATCACGAGCTAACAGTTTTGGCTCGTAAATATCCCCGGATTAAAAATTTGCAGATGGCGGTTAAACGTGAAGGCGAAGAGATTATTTTTCTGCATAAGGTAATTGAAGGCGGTGCCTGGCAAAGCTACGGGATTGAGGTCGCCAAACTGGCCGGTCTCCCCTCTTGGGTAGTCCGCCGGGCGCAGGAGGTTTTGCATCGGTTAAAGCACGAAGAGAAAAAACTGTCTGTTAGGAAGAAAAACGGCAGGAAGGGCAGGGAGCAAATTAGCCTGCTGGAATAGGCTAAAAGAACTTTACTGTTCAGCAGTCTGGAAATCCCGTTAGTTTAGGGAAGCTTAAAAGGGAGCGGCGGAGCCTGCCTGCGATTGGAAGGGTTTGGGGTAGGTGTTTTCTGGTCTTTTTCTCTCTCTTTGAGGAGGTCGTAGTGGTAAATTTTCAGGAAAGGCGCGGGCAGTTCTTCTTTAAACCGTCTTTCGTATTCTTCTTTAAAAGCGTTTAGTGTTGTTTTAGTGCCCAACTCGCGGCGCAGGTCTAGGATTTGGTAGAACTGTTCGGGGGTGGTAATGGCGCAGAGGGCGATAATGTTGACAATTTCATCCACATAGCGTTCGTCGTAGTGGGGGTTGTGGTCTGCGCCCTCATATATAGAAATGGGGCCGTCGGGAGCGAATTCCTCGTGTATTTCTGTTATGTGGTTTAAATCAACCAGTCGGTCATCTTTGCCCATGATGAGCCAGACGGGTATGTTTGCAAGGTTGGGCAGTCCTTCTGCCAGTATCTCCTTTTGGGTGGCCAGCCCTGCGGCCACCAGGGCTTCTGCCCAGGTATTTCGTACCCGGGTGTAATAGGCGAGAGCTTCTCTTGGAGAGTGTGATAATAAGAAGGGAATAATGAATTTCCTCTGGAGAAATTGGTTAATTTCGCCGGCGTTTTTGTTGGTTACTGCTCTCCAGAGGCGGGCGATGGGAGCGTAGGGTTTTATCCCTTTGGCATCTTGTCTCTCTGCGGCCAGGGCTTCACAGAGAACGGCATACATCTCCTTTTGAGCTGATCTGCTGACATCGGCCGGGTCTATGGCGACGACCCGTACATCTGGCGGCTCTTGTTTCGTTTTTTCTGCGGTTAGCTTGAAGAGGGATATATTATTAGCCAAGCGGAGAGCGGCTATGCCGCCAAAAGAATGACCGACCAGAACCTGCTTGGTATTGGAGAGAAAGCCGAGGTAGTTCTGCCAGAGCGTTACGCCTTTTTCGTAGTCGGCGGCCGTGTAGGAGTCGGTTCTTTCGGCTCTGATATCCTGCCAGTCGCCGACCAAAGCGACTGCTTTCTGGCCGCTGGCGGCTATCTTTTTCAGGGATCTCAGGGGCAGATTGTAGTCATCACCAAGCTCGGGGATCATCCAGGCATACCTGTCGCCTTTCCAGCCGTGGAGAAAATTTATCCAAATTTCGGCATCTTTCGCTATTTCTAACAACTTGCAGGCTTCAATAAGGCTTCCCCGCGTTTCCCAGTTCAGATTATTCTTCTTGCAATGTCTGGCGCCCGGTTCGCCTTCCTCTAAGAGGTTGGCAATTTGTTCGGGAATTTGGGGCAGACAGATCATGATACCCCACCTCACATCATTGAGGTCGGTTTCCCTTATAAAGGGAGCATAGGCCTCTTCGCCTATAACTTGCGGATGCTCCTGGACATTGAGGAGACGGTGATAACTTCCCTGCAAGTCTATGTTTTTTACCAACCGCCTGGCTTGTTCTGCGACTTCTTTGTCCTGCGGCGGGTATGATTCCTGGCCTAGCAGGGAGCTTAGGCTAAAGGAAAGTTCTAAGACGCCGCCTCCCCCTTCTACCTCACGAAGAGAGAATTTATCAAATCCTAGGACCCAGTAGGGAACATCTACTAATCGAAAGAGGTCTTTACGCTCTCCGGTGCGTGTTATTAGCCATTCCCATAGTTCCTGCCGCCATTCCAGGATAAGCTCTTCATATTTTCCTTGTTCTTCCAGCTTTTTAAGCCTTTCCGATCGCGATTCCTCCGGCGGCCTGCTGGTTTCAGGGATGCCGCAGGGTGCATCATAGAACTTACTTAGTTTTGACATTTTTAAATCTCTTGTTGATATATTCCTCTTGTTACGGGTAAAGAATGGCCGCTATGCGCGCCGCTAAAGAGGACTTTTTTACCAACCGGTTTTTAGTGAATTCTTCTTTTCCACTGGCTGGATTTTTCGCAAGCTACCCCGCGGGCCAAGATTTCCTCAATTGGCGGCGAATCAGCGGCCGTAAGTCCAAGATCAGCCAGGGAATATCTTATTAGATCTGCTTTTGCTTGGTAGTTAGGACGAACTCTTCCTCTTACCTGCTCCAGGTACCAGGTAAAAGCGGCAACGGCAATGTAGGGGCTGATTTTTGGTTGCTTAGGTGCTTCGTCAGTTCCAGCACTTTCGGGTCCTTTACTATCTTCTTGTCTGGACGAGATTCTGCCAAACACTTCTTGAAACTTCTTCATCTTGGCTTGTTTGAGAGGAGTTTCTTCTTCTGAGAATCCGGTCAGATTTATCGGTATTGTCCTGTCTTCAGGAAGACCTGCCTCTTTTGGGTTTTTGACGCCGGAAAAGCTTACCCTCAGTTCCCCTGTCCCCTCCCACGATTTATAGAAGCTTGCCGGATCCGGATAATGGATTGTTGCCCCTTCAGGTAATTTAACCTGTTCTTCTGGAATCTTGCCTAGGCGGCACCACACCGCCGCCTGTTCGTCGGGAGAGAGGGTTTTTAATACTTTGATGAATTCTATCGGCGAGGATAAGGCGCCCAGTATTCTTTCTATTTTGGCCTCTTCTTCGTTTGGCCTGGTTGTTTCTGCCGGTGCTTGGCGGGACGCTATGAACGGCCATCTGGGCAGGCCCAGCTTTGCAATTGACATTATTGATAAATATATCATACCGGAGAAAATTTAGTTAGGTGCGCCCTCCTGGGGTGGTCTTTTTATGGTAAAGTAGAAGCATTGCTTATGGGGAAAATAAAGATTCTTTCGCCGCAGCTTATTGATCAAATTGCCGCCGGGGAAGTGGTGGAAAGGCCGGCCTCGGTGGTTAAGGAACTGGTAGAGAATTCCTTAGATGCGAAGGCAACTTTTGTTGAGATAGAAGTTATCCAAGGGGGGCGGGAAAAAATCGCCGTGCGGGACAACGGCGAAGGTATGTCCAAGGAAGATGCTCGCCTGTGTCTGCGGCGCCACGCTACCAGCAAGGTTTCCTGTCTGGAAGATCTTGTCTCCATTAAAACCTTTGGTTTCCGCGGGGAGGCTTTGTCCAGCATTGCCGCCGTTTCCAAGCTGGTTCTAAAAACCAATCGGAAGGGGCAGTTTGAGGGGACGGAGGTAGCGGTTGAGGGAGGAAAGGAAAAATTTGTTAGGGCCTGCGCCCATCCACCGGGAACCACGGTGGAGGTTTTAGATCTTTTTTACAATATCCCCGCGCGCCAAAAGTTTCTTAAGTCTGCGGTTACCGAATTTAACCGCGTCAAAGATGTTGTGGTTGGTCAGGCCTTATCTTCTCCCGGGGCAGGCTTTTTGCTTAAACATAACCGAAAAGAAGTTTTTAATTTACCGCCCCAGTCTTGGGAGGAACGGGTTCAATCTGTTTTGGGGGTTGATTTGGAAAATTTTATTAAGGTGGAGGGACAGACTCCTTATGTAAAATTGGTGGGTCTGGTAGGCCTGCCCCAGACGGCAAGAAAAAAGCGTCCTAACCAGTTTCTGTTTGTTAACCATCGGCGTATTTTGCAAAACAAGACTATTTGGGGAGCCTTAAAAGAGGCTTTCCGAAATGTACTGCCGGCGCATCTTCATCTGCCCTATATTTTAAGTTTGCAGATTCGTGAAGACTTGATTGATGTCAATGTCCATCCCCGTAAAGAGGAAGTTGAGTTTGTTTCCCCCAATATGGTTTATAATCTGTTGCTCAGCAGCCTGCGTTCTTCTTTGAGCCGGCATCTGGAGAAAAGTTCGGGTCGGCAGAATTATTCTGTGGCAAGCCCGGGGGAAATTGGCGGGATGGTGAAAGAAGCAATCCCCGGGGCAGCAGCGGCGGCAAGGGCGGAATTTGTCACCAGAGAAGATTGGACTAGACAGTATCATCAGGTGGATTTTATTAAGGAGGCCTTGGATTTTGGGACCAAAGAGGGAAGGGCAGGAGGCCTTTTTCAGCTGGCCAAGCTTTATATCGTTGATATTCAGCCCGAGCAGTTGGTGGTTTATGATCAGCACGCGGCAGAAGAAAGGGTCCTTTTGGAAGACTTTATTCTCGCCTTTAAAAAGGGGCAGGAGGCCGGGTTAGGCCAAGAATTGTTATTTCCCACCGAGATAGATTTTTCTGCTGGGGATGTAGGAATCCTTAAACAGAACCGGCAGGCTTTGGAAAAAATTGGGTTTCGCTTAGAATTTACCGGCGGGAATCATGTTAGAGTAGAGGCTGTCCCGGTGAGTCTTAAGGGAAGAAACCTGAGACAGATTTTACTGGGGTTTGTTGATGACCTTTCCTCCGGTAAGGCTGGTATAGATTTAGATTTTTCGTTTGGCATTGATGCGGAGTCGCTTAAAGCGCTTACCTTCCTGGCCTGTCGGACCGCAATTAAACAGGGGGATGTTTTGGGTCAAGATCAAATGCGGCGGCTGGTTGAGAAAGTGGAATCCTTGGGGGAAAGAGGTCTTACCTGCCCCCATGGAAGGCCGACAAGAATTGTAATTAGCCTAAAACAGTTGGCCAAGATGTTTAAGAGAATTTGAGCTTGGCGGCCAGGTGATTGGGTGGTTGGGTGACGAACGGATTGGCCAATTTTTGGCTGCCAAATTATCAAGACACTCGGTTAATCAGTTTTTTCGTTTTTCCTAAACAGTTCGGGGATAAGTGCTGGCACCTTTTTCTTGTACTTCCGGTATTCTTCTCCAAACCAGATGGTTAATTCTTTTTCCTCGGTGTCTTCTAAAAACCTAACGGCGGTATATCCGGCGAGGGGGATGAGCCAGAAAACTGTGGAAAGAGAATGGTTAAGAATGCCTAATCCGGCGAGTATAGTTAGGTACCCTAAAAGCATTGGGTGGCGGACCTTGCTGTAGATGCCGGTGGTGACCAGTTTCTGCGGCCTTAGATGTTCTCGTGAGATGATTGTTAGAGGGAAGAATTTGCCTTCTCCGGCCAGGTCGCTCCAGGCCTTTACTAGAATGGTAATACCTAGAGCGGTGGAGGTAAAACCAAAGAATTGTAAGAGTTGTTCGGCGAGAGGAATTGGAGCGCAGTGCCATTGATCAATTTTTAAAAAATATTCAAAAATCAGCCAATCCAGGCTGTAGCCGACTTGCAGAACCAGCCACGGGATGATAACAGCAAAAAAAGGCATGTACCAAAAAAGCCCCAATATTTTCCCTGCTGTTTTGAGGACTTTCATGCTCTTATCCTAGCATTATCTAAAAAATAAAGTCAAGCAGATATTGTGCGGTGTTCGGGACATGGGGTAAAGAACACACTTTTTGGCTTTCTCAAGCTCTCCCGCCCATTGGTAAATTCTCTTCCTAAACTTCCATTCCCCTCTTAATTTTTGTAAAATTGCGGTGCGGCCGCACGCCGAGTTTACAGATTTATGGGTAAATTTTCCCTGCCGACAAAACTTGTTTTAATTTTTGGCTTTTTTTCGTGGCTTTGGCTGGGCGTTCTGGGGATGAGATTCTGCCAACTAAAAGATTACCGCCTGCCCGCGGTCTTTGAAGGTGCAAATCCTCCTCTTTCTAGTTCTTTGTGGAAACCGCAAATAGCTGGAGATTCTTTTAACACTCAGGCGATAGATTTTGGACAAAATGTCGCCGCCGCCCTGAGTGTGAATTTTGATTCGGGGGAGGTTTATTACGCTCTCAATATTCATCAACGGCTGCCGATTGCCAGCTTAACCAAAGTAATGACCGCTTTGGTAGCCCTGGAATACGCCTCTTTAGATAAGGAAATTACCGTGCCCGCCGCCGCTATGGATCTGCCCAAAGACTCAAGTGTCATGGGCATATCAGCGGGGGAAGTTTACCCCGTTAAAGATTTGCTCTACGGCCTTTTACTTCCCTCGGGGAACGATGCCGCCAAGACTCTGGCCATTGGGGTGTTGGGAAGTGAAGAAAATTTTGTCTACCGGATGAACCGTCGCTCTCAAAGCCTAGGGCTAAAAGATACCCACTTTGGCAATTCGTCAGGCCTGGATGATCCTTGGAATTATTCTTCTGTTTATGACTTGGCGGTTTTAACACATTATGTCCTGGTTAATTATCCGGTTATTAACCAGATAGTTGGAGAAAAGCAGTATGAAATTCCCTATACCGAAAAGCACAAATATCTTTTTTTGGGCAACTTTAATGATCTGATGCTGCTTTATGAAGGGGTTGATGGTGTTAAGCCGGGAAATACCGAGGCGGCCGGGTCCTGTTTGATTGCCAGCGCCACCCGCGGAGACCGAAGGGTGATGGCTCTGGTTTTAGGTTCTACTTACCGCAACGCCGCCGCCATCAAGTTACTAGACTTGGGATTTTCCGTCCTTCCGTCGCCGGGATAGAGCCTAACCGCCAAAGAAAGAAACTGGCAAGCTTGTTTTGCGGGAATTTTGCCTGTGAAGTGGAAAGCCGCACCAGTAAGGGCCTGGATGGATGGCTTTTGGTTTTTTAGGGATGATCCCTTGCTTAAAAGGACTAGTCGGCGGCTTGAAGAAGGGATTTTAGGCTAAAATCTGCAGGCTGTCGGCTGCAGGTTTTTTTGATATAATGCGTGTGAAATGGCTCGACGGCGGCGGCGCAAATTTAAATTCAAGATAAAGAAACCTTCTTTGGCCACCACGGCCGCTTTTCTGTTTTTGGTCCTGGGGGTTATTTCTCTATTTTCCATTTTTGGATTAACCCGTTCTTTTCTCAATGGCTTTTCTGCTTATCTCGGGGAATTGTTTGGCTGGGGGGTTTTAATTTTTCCCTTCCTCTGTGTACTGTCGGGTTTGTATTTTTGGGGAATTACCTGGCGTTGGACTACTCCCCGTTTCCTTGCAAGCCTGGCTCTATTTTTAGCGAGTGCTTTATCGTTAACAGCCTTAATTTCACCGGAGGCTGGAGGCCGGCTGGGCGTATTCTTTTCCAAAACGCTGACCGGCCCCTTTACTCCCCTGGGGGCGTTCCTAATTCTTGCCTGTCTGGTGGCCGCTTCTTTGCTTCTGGCGGCGAATATACCTTTTAAGGAAGCTCTAAATAAGTTTGCTCTTCAAATTAGGCAGTTTTTAAACTGGTCAAGAAGAGAGGTTTTTGGCACCTGGGCGGAATTGCTGCGGAGGCGGCGGGAACAGCGGGCGGAAAAGGAAGTTGAGATTGTTCGGGATGCAGAAGAAGAAGAAGGGGAAGAGGAGAAAGAAAAAACAGCCAAGCCGAAAATCAAGATCACCGGATGGTCGCGCGAGGTGGAGAGGGCTCCGAAAGAGGCTGTTGTGGAAGTCTTAAAAGAAGAGCGGGGAGAGACGGTGCGCAAAGTAGAGCCGGCGGGTTTAGAACCGGTGTCAAAGCAGATGCAGTCGGGGTGGAATTATCCTCCTTTAGATCTTCTTTCCGATGCCTATGAGTCGGCTGCCGAAAGGGGGGATATAGAACAAAATGCGGAGGTAATTACACAGACCCTGGGCAGTTTTGGCATTCAGGCTAAGGTGGCCGAAGTTAATCTGGGGCCGGCCGTTACCCAATATGCTCTGGAACTAGCCGAGGGAACGAAAATCTCTCAGATTACTTCTCTTCAGAATGATTTGGCTCTGGCCTTGGCCGCACCTACGGGAACGGTGCGTATTGAGGCCCCTATTCCGGGGAGATCGTTGGTGGGAGTGGAGGTGCCTAATTATTCTGCTTCCTTGGTTTCTCTAAAATCGGTTCTGAGTTCAGAGGCAATGAAGTTGATGAAATCTAAGCTGGCGGTGCCTTTGGGATATAATGTGGCCGGCGAAACGGTGGTGGCCGACATTGCTCAGTGGCCCCATGTGCTTATTGCCGGAGCTACCGGCAGTGGGAAATCAGTTTTACTGCATTCGGTTATTTCTACTCTGCTTTTCCGCAACGCGCCTTACGAGATTAGATTGATCCTGGTGGATCCGAAAAGAGTGGAATTGACGCAGTACGAAGGCGTCCCCCATTTACTTACCCCGGTTATTGTTGAGGTGGAAAAAGTTATTTCGGCTCTAAAGTGGGCAATTGCCGAGATGGAAAGGCGCTATCAGAAACTGCAGGAGGCTGGAGCCAGGGATTTGTTTTCCTATAACCAGGCTAATCCCAATTCCAAACTGCCCTACATCTTAATTATCGTGGACGAACTGGCGGATGTAATGGCTTTTGCCGCCAACGAGGTAGAGAAACTGGTCTGTCGTATTGCCCAAATGTCGCGGGCGGTGGGGATTCACCTGGTTCTTTCTACGCAGCGGCCCAGCGTAGATGTTTTAACCGGTTTAATCAAAGCTAATATTCCTACCAGAATAGCCCTTAATGTAACCTCGGGAACAGATTCCCGGGTCATCATTGATACCGTGGGGGCAGAAAAGCTCTTGGGGCGGGGAGATATGCTCTATTTACCGCCCAATCTTGCCAAGCCCATTCGTATTCAGGGGGTGTTTGTTTCTCTGGAAGAGATTAAAAAATTACTGGAGTTTATTCGTGAGCAAAGTATGGCTTTTTCTCAGCCGCAGTTAGCCGAGGGTCGTCTTACGGAGCCGATGGTGGAATTTAAAGAGCCGGCGGCGGAGGAACCGGAAGATCCGCTCTTTAGCGAAGCCTTGCGGGTGATTATTAACCACGACCGCGCTTCGGCTTCTTTGCTTCAACGCCGGCTGAGTATTGGCTACGCCCGAGCCGCACGCCTTTTGGATGAACTGGAGGAGAGGGGTTTGGTTGGGCCAAAAGATGGTTCCAAGCCGCGTGAGGTGTACGGTGTCAAAATAAGGCAATATCTGGAAAAATTAACCAGGCCATGAAGACGGTTGGACAGCTTTTAAAAGAGACCCGAATAGCCAAAAAATTAGACCGGGCCGAGGCGGCTTCCCTTCTCAATGTCAGCGAGTCGCTGATAGATGCATTGGAGCGAGACGATTATCAGGCTTTGCCCGCTGAGGTCTATATTAGAGGTCTCATCGGCAAATATGTGCAGATATTGGGCATTGACGAAAAAAGAGCTCTAGCTCTTTTTCGGAGGGGGTACGAGAGCCACCAGCAAAAAGCAACGCCGCCTCAGCCGCTGCGTCAGACTTTTTTTTCTCTTACGCCAAATTTTGTCTTCGGAACGATTGTCTCTTTGGTTATTATTGGCTTTTTAGTTTTCTTGTATTGGCAGTACCGCTCCTATGTAGATAAGCCGCTTTTGGTAATTGTCGCCCCGGCCGACAATAGTCTTGTTTATCAAGATTATGTGGAAGTGTCCGGTCAAACCGACCCCGGTACTG
>MZGJ01000024.1 GCA_002084955.1 candidate division CPR3 bacterium 4484_211
CCAACTCCTTACTTTATCCCGCGAAAAAAGAAGCTACCGCCTGCAAGGCAGTGGAGCTTCACTTTTTTTGTTTTATGATAAAATGGAATTGCAGTTGTGCTTTTGCCTGAGTAGCTCAGCTGGCCAGAGCAGCGGTTTTGTAAACCGCAGGTCAGGAGTTCGAATCTCCTCTCAGGCTCCACTAGGCTAAATGCCGGGGTCGCGTAGCGGCAATCGCTCCAGTCTGTAAAACTGGCGACCGTAAGGTCTTCGGAGGTTCGAGTCCTCCCCCCGGCACCACTATTAAACTTTCAGGAATTTTGCCGACCGATTCAGCCGCGCAAAGCGCGGCAGAGAACGGTAATACTGGCTTGCCAGGCGGAAGTTCGGGCCGAAGAGTTGAGAGATAGGAGTTTGTCTTGACGTTAAAAGACGGAGTAACGTGGTTTTTTGTTAAGGGCAGTCCTTATCTACTTATCCATTTCTTTTTTGTGATAGTTTATCGAGTTGTTGTTTTAAATCTTGCCAGGGAGGTTCGTTTTTAATAAATCTTGCCGATTTCTCTAGAAACTCGTTCGTTTTTCTCATTAAAAGATTCTTAAGATTCTGGCCTTTGGCTAGATGATAATAGTAACTGTTGTCCAGAATGTCCGTGGCCTTGATAATTAGAGCAGATTTTCCTTTTTTAATACACTTGGCCAAAGTCTGATTTTTTCGTTTTTCCTTATCTGTGATATTTTTGTCAAAGCTGTTGGCTTGTACTAATTCCGCCACTTCCGCGCCGAACCGCTGTATGATCTCTTGGTAGGTGACGTTCGAGTCTTCGAGTAAATCGTGTAGTAAGCCAGCAATGACAATGTCTTTGCCGTATCCTCGTGAATAGAGATATAATCCAACCCTGATGCTGTGAAAGATGACCGGTTTTGGGTGAGGTCCACTGCTTTCTATTTTCTATGGCGGCAACCATAAACTTAATTGCTTCTTCAATTTTATGGTCGTATTCGGGTATGCCCCTGAGCATGACAGCTATATTACAGCAAAAGTATGCTGCAGAAAACAGGGAAAATGGAGGCAAAATGAGGTAATTTAGAGGCTTTTACAACCCTTTTAGTAGGATAGCTATCCAGCCTGGTTCTAAAGATAAAAATGGATCAGTCCTTCCTACCTCTGTGCCGTATGGACTTGGCTGAATCCGCCCTTTGACGGAAAGGTGGGTAGGCTGTTCCTAAAACCACGGCTTTAGGAAACTTGTCTCGTCGCGATTGCCTGCGGCGAGCGCGCCATCAAAGAAGTTGATCTTACCTCAAAAATGCTTTTGATGATGAGCTCAACTTACCCTTACTGCGATGTTGTAGAGCGAAATCGCACCGTCCTTTTCACGAGCACGGTAGGAAAAGTGTCTTTCAACACTGCCCCAATTATATGTCTAAACGACTCAGTTGTCAAGCATATTATTTTGTGTTAAGATAAGCAAATATTATTGTAATTAGGTAATTGAGTGATTGGGGAGTTGGCGGAGTTAACTAGTTTAGCCAATTCTTGAATCACTGGTATTTTTTAGGTCAATTAGAATAGTCTGGGCAACTAGAAGTTGAATAGTTGTTCCCGTTGTTTTGCCATGTCATTTAGATGTGATCTCTGCGGAAAAGGAGCTTTAAAGGGAGGTGCAGAAAGACGTACCGGCACGCGTGGGTTTTTAAAAAAGCGCCTTAAGCGTCATTTTAAACCTAACTTGCGGCGAGTAAAAGTTATGACCGCCGGGGGGATAAAAAGGATGCGCCTCTGTACCAAGTGCCTGAAGAAAACCAAGGTGGTTGAAGAATGAGATTAATTAGTTAGTCTTTGGGTTTTGCGTGTTTGTTGGACTGGCGTTTTAGATATCCGGCTTTAAATTCTTCCCAATTAATTGTTTTTTTCCCCTCCACCTGCACTCTGTCAACCACGAGCTTTCCTTGTTTGTCTAGGTGTGTCTGGAGGATTTTTACCCTTTTATCTTTTAAATTTGAAGTTCGGAGTTTGGAATTTGGAATTTGCGCCCGGGTGATTTCGCCAAGGAGACACCATGCCCCGGGCCAGGGAGTTAGTGCTTTCACCAGGCGGTCAATTTCTTCATCGGATTTCCGCCAGTTAATTCTGCCGTCCTCTCGGGTGAATTTCTTGGTGTGGGTTGCTTGGGTATGATCTTGAGGCTTTGGCGGAAGAAATAATTTTCCATTTTTGGCATGCCATTTTCTATACAATGCTGGCAGTTCTTTCTGGACAGCTTTGGCTCCAAGATCTTGGTAGTTTTTCCAAAGAGGAAGTAGTTTAATCAGGAGGTTGCCGCCGATTGAGAAAAGCTTAATGAGGAGCTGTTCTAAGGTATCGGTTGGTGCAATCTTAATCTTTTGTTGAGCTAGTATCGGGCCGTGATCTATTTTTTCGTCCATCTGGATAATGGTCACCCCGGTAAATTGATCTTTGTTTAGAAGTGCGGTTTTAACCGGTGATGGGCCGCGATGTTGGGGGAGCAGGGAAGGGTGGATATTTAGGGTTTTGTAGCGAGGAGCGTTGATGATTTTTGAGGGAAGAATTTTCCCGTCTGTGCCTGGTGTTCAATTGGCGATCCTGGCGAAGTTACCACCTGGGTGATGTTAATCCCCTTGGCCTGGGCAAGCTTTTTAAAAACGGGAATAACATAGCTGGGCGTTCCGAAAAAAGTAAGGTTCATAAGTGGCGAGCGGCAGGTAGTTAGTTTGCGTGAATTGTTTTTACCGATATCGGCTGCCAACTGCCTGCTCCTTTAATTTATTTGCTAGGACTTATTTTACCATCTACTGGTATAAAGTCCGCTTTTAAAATTTAGTGCCGCTTTTGGATGTTATAATTTGGTTATCACGTCTAAAAGGCGGTTTGAGGGTTTCTAACTCTCGGCTGCGGTCTGGTCACCATGATTGATTTAACCGACAAGTTCTGGTCATATTTTACATACGATTTGGGAATTGATTTAGGCACCGCCAATACTTTGGTTTTTGTTAAGGGAAAGGGTATTGTGGTGCGTGAGCCTTCGGCTGTAGCTCAGCATAAAAAAACTAAGAAAGTTATTGCCATTGGCCGAGAAGCAAAGCAGATGATGGGCAAAACGCCGGTTAATTTGGTAACCATCAAGCCTTTGCGTGATGGGGTGATCTCGGATTTTGAAATAGCCGAGGCAATGTTGAAATTTTTTATCCACCGTGTTCATCAAGCGCCCCAGCTTTTTCCTCCAAAGATTCCTCGCCCGCGGGTGGTTATCGGTGTCCCGTATGGCATTACCGAAGTGGAAAGAAAGGCGGTGGTAGATGCGGTGATGAAGGGAGGGGCGCGGAAAGTTTTTCTTTTGGAGGAGCCGATGGCAGCGGCTATCGGTGCTGGTCTGCCCATTGAAGATGCTTCCGGATCTATGATTGTGGATATCGGTGGAGGAACTTCGGAGATAGCCGTGATCTCCCTGGGGGGAATTGTTGCCAGCCGCTCGGTAAGGGTGGCGGGGAGTAAAATGGACGAAAGTATTGTAGAGTGGGCAAGGCAGAAGCACAATTTGTTAATTGGAGAGCACACGGCCGAAAGAGCCAAAATTATGGTGGGGAGGGTGGGCAATTATTCTAAGCTTTCTAAAGAGATAGCTATTCGTGGACGAGACTTAGTTAGTGGTTTGCCGAAAGAAGTTAAGATTTCTTCAGGTGATGTTGCCGAGGCGATTGCTTCCCCGGTTGAGGTGATCTTGGAAAATATCAGGCAGACTATGGAGGAAACACCTCCCGAGTTGCTCTCGGATCTTTTGCGGTCGGGAGTAGTTTTGGCTGGAGGCGGGTCGTTGCTGGCAGGGATGGATCAGGCAATTGCCTCGGCTATTCAAATGCCGGTAGTTCGTGCCGAGGATCCACAGACGGCTGTGGTTAGGGGTTGTGGAAAGGTTTTGGAAGATTTGACGCTTCTAAGAAGAGTTTTACTTGCCGGTCCGTGGTATGTGTAACATGTGCAATTTATTTTCTGGGCTTATCATATGCGTAGACAATTTTTTTGGCTCTTGTTGGCAGCCTTATTTCTAAATTTTTTCGACCGTACCATTGGCTTGGGTGGCTTAAAAAAGAGGGTACACTGGCTGGTTATTCCTTTGCAAAAAGGAATGGTGGCCAGTGGTGTGAAGTTGAGCGAAAATGTAGGGTTTTTGCTGGATTTGCCGGTTGTCTATCGGGAGAATCGCCGTCTGCGGGCTGAGATTATCAATTACCAGAAGATGGAGTTGGAAAACGAAGAGTTGCGGAGAGAAAATGCCAGTTTGCGCCAACAGTTGGGAGCGGCCGAAGCACCAACTCCAAAGATTGCGCCGGTGAGCGTCTTAGGGATTTTGCAAAGGGATAATGAGGATTTTCTTGTTGTTGCCGCGGATGGGGTTCGGGGGAATGTTTTAGTTCTGGGGAAGATGCTTATTGGCGAGATGGTTTCGATATCGGGAGATCGGGCGTTGGTGCGGACTATCTATAGTCCTAATTCTCGAGTGGCGGCAAGTGTGTTCACTGATGAAGGAGTGGTTGGTGGTCTGGCGGAGGGGAAGAATGCCTGTGAGGTTTTTCTAACCAAGGTACTGGCCGATTCCAAAATAAAAAAGGGAGATTTGGTAGTTACTTCGGGGATGGGAGGTAAATTTCCTGCCGGCTTGATAATTGGAAAAATTGAAGAAGTATCTGTTGATGAAGAGGGAATTTATCAAAGTGCACGTCTTGGTGCGGGGTGGAAAATGGGAGAATTGACGACAATATTTGCCTTGAGAGGATTAGCTGATTGAAAAATTGGTCTTACCACTTTTAATCACAACTTTTATCACGCTTATCGATACTGCTTGGAAGCCGTTGCTGGCGGTAAGGGGCGTTAGTCCAGATTTAATTTTAAGTTTTGTTCTGTTTTTGACTGTTTTGTTCCCTAAAAAAAGTTTCGTCTTGGCTTTTTGGGCTGGATTACTAAAGGATATTTTAACGGGCGGGCTTTGGGGTGTTAATGCCACCGTTCTGCTTTTGATTGCAGGCTCTGCGGTGTTAATTAAGGATCGCCTCTTTCAATATCGGCCATTAACTTGGCTTGTTCTGGTGGCGGGGGGAACAATGGTTTATGTAAGATCGTTCCCCCAGTTTCTCTATAACTTGGCCGTTTTTGTTCTTTATTTAACGCTAGGGTTTAAGCTGGTCTCAAAGAAGCCCTTTTAAAGAATGGTTGTATTTGGAGGTAAAGAACTGGAGCCTTGAAAACATCTGCTGTTGACAGGTTCAAGGCTGCAGCCGGATATCTTGAAATTTGGTAAAGCTTTTGGCGACGAACTGCTAGGACAAACAGATCTTTTTAATAAGTCCGATGCGGCTAAAAGACAAAGAGCCAAACTGTGGCAGGAAGGCCTGTTGGGGTATAAGTTGGGGCAGAATATGCCGGTGAGAGTGGAATTAAGGGGCCTGCTTTTTCGAGTTGTCTTGGTGGTTGTCATTCTTGCCTGTTTATCTCGATTGTTTTATCTGCAGGTTTTGAAAGGCCGCGAGTACCGGGTGTTGGCTGAAGAGAATAGGGTTTTTGTTAAGTACTCGCCGGCGGGTCGTGGTTTAATTAAATCCGCCGATGGAGAAATTCTTGGCCGCAATGCTCCCGGCTACCGGGCGGTTTTGCTTGGGGCTTCAATTTTGCCTGAGCAAGAGGAAAAGGAAATAGAGTATCTGTCTGAAATTCTGGAAATGAATAAGGATGAGGTGCGGGAAATTTTCTCCCAGGCAAAAGCATCACCGTTTTCGGCAGTAACTCTGAAAAATAATGTCACGCATGCCCAGCAGATAGTAATTAATTCCCGCTGGTCGGAGCTTCCCGGCGTTTTGGTTGAGGAAAGCCTGGTCAGGGATTATCCTGCCGGCAGGGAATTCTCCGCAATATTGGGGTTTGTGGGAAAACTTAGTCCGGAGGAATTTCGTGATGTTAAATTTTATCGGTATCGTGTTGATGATGTGGTCGGGAGGGGTGGAGTGGAAGAACAGTATGAGTCTATTTTAAAAGGAAGCAGCAACAAGAAGCTGGTGGAGGTAAACGCTTTGGGAGAACAGGTGAGAGTTTTAAAAGAGACTCCGGGGCAGAAGGGAAAGGATTTGGTACTTTCTGTGCGCGCCGATCTGCAGCGGAGGGCCTATGAGCTGCTTGAGGAAGGAATAGAGACCTATGCGGCTGCTGGGGGGGTGATTGTTGTTCAAGAAACGAAGACAGGCCGTGTGGTTAGTTTGGTTACTCTGCCGACATACGATAATCAACTTTTTGCCGGGGGCATCAGTACGCGGGGTTATGAGCAATTAGTCAATTCCAAAGATCGTCCGCTGTTTAATCGAGCTGTTTCCGGGAGTTATCCGCCCGGATCGGTGGTTAAACCTGCCTTGGCGGCGGCCGCTTTATCCGAGGGGGTTATTTCGGAAAATACCAGGATTTCTGATTTCCCACAGATAATTAGAATTGGCCCGTGGGAGTTTCCGGATTGGACAGTGGCCTGGGGAAGGGGAGCGCATGGGCTATTGGATGTTAGGGAGGCGATTGCTGTTTCGTGTGACACCTTCTTTTATAAAATTGGCGGGGGTTACCAGGGGACTTGCGGCGGCCTGCCGACGGGCTGTAATGTTAGGGGATTAGGAATAGATAAAATTGCCGAATATTACCGCCTTTTTGGGTTTGGTCAAAAAACGGGCGTTGATATACCTGGGGAAGCGGCGGGATTGGTTCCGGATCCGAAGTGGAAGCAGGAGGTAAAGAAAGAACCGTGGTTTCTGGGCAACACCTATCATGTAAGCATTGGGCAGGGAGATCTGCTGGCCAGTCCTCTGCAGGTGGTAAATTATATTTCGGCTTTGGCTAATGGAGGCAACTTGATGACACCCCAAATTGCCCGGGAAGCTGTTGCGGGCGAAGATGGCAGGATGGCATTTAGTCCCCGACTGATAAGAAATGTGGACTTGGGGGGTAATATTTTGGGGGTTGTTCGTGAAGGAATGCGCCTGGCGGTAACCGAGGGTATAATTTATCCCCTGCGGGGGGCAAAGATTGATGTGGCGGCTAAAACTGGCACGGCCGAGTTTGGAACCTTAAACGCACGGGGCGAATATAAAACCCATGCCTGGGTGGCGGGCTTTTTCCCTTATGAAAATCCCAAGTATTCCTTTGTAGTTTTGCTGGAATCCGGGGGAAAGTCCAATAATGCCGCCGAAGTCGCCAGAAAGCTGGTGGATTGGATGAGCGAACATTAAGAAAATAGTTCGGCTGGTGATTTTATGTTTTTATGACTCATGTTTCCAAAGATGAAAAAAACTACTATCTTTTCCTTCGGTATATTCCCAAGCTGGGTAAGGCTGGCATAAAGAAGTTATTGGATCAGGGGTGGTCGCCCCGGGAAATTTGGCGGGAATTCGGCTCTAAAGTGGCTCGCGTATCCCGGATAAAGCACGAGGTTGAAAAGGAGCTGGTCAAAGCGGCGCGTTTGGGATTTGACCTTATTACACCACAAGACGACAGCTATCCGCGCCGTTTGTGGGAAATTCATGATCCTCCCTTTCTTCTGTACACAAAAGGAAAGTTAATTCCGAAAGATGAGATGGCCTTGGCGGTGGTGGGGACGCGCAATTTCAGCGCCTACGGGAGAGATGTGGTGGAATCAATCGTTCCGCAGTTAGTCGGCGCCGGATTAACTGTTGTTTCGGGCATGGCGCGGGGAATTGACAGTATTGCTCACAAGGCGGCGATAGATTGCGGAGGACGGACTATTGCGGTTTTGGGAAGCGGCTTGGATGTGGTTTATCCTCCAGAAAATCGTGATCTTTTTGAAGAAATAAGCGCCCAGGGGGCAGTAGTATCTGAATTTCCTCTGGGCTTTGAGCCCAATAATTATTCTTTTCCGGTCCGCAATCGGGTTATTTCTGGCCTAAGTCTGGGTGTCTGGGTAGTGGAAGCACCTCGCAGGTCAGGGGCTTTAATTACGGCTGATTTGGCCTTGTCGCAAGGGCGGGAGGTTTTTGCTCTTCCGGGTTCGGTTTTTTCTCAGCGTTCGGTTGGACCAAATTGGTTAATAAAGCAGGGGGCGGTACCGGTAACCGAGGCTAAAGATATCTTGGATGTTTTGGAGTTGGAAAATAGAAGTCAAGAAATTGAGGTTCGGCAGTTTTTGCCAGAAACTGAGGTTGAGAAATTAATTCACGACCTCTTGTCCGAGGGACCGATGACAGTTGACAATCTTATTCGTCATTCTGGTTTCTCGGCGGCGGAGGTTAATACGGCTCTTTCTAAAATGGAGATTAAGGGGGTGATAAGGGAAATTGGGAATAGTGAGTATCGAAAAGTTTAAGGTGGACGCTTTTGTTGCGGCGGCGAAAGCACGCTGGATTGACGAATTCGGTAGAATGATAGGAAGTGAATTCTGTTGTGAATCTTGTCATTGTTGAATCTCCAACTAAGTCTCGAAAAATTTCCAAGTTTTTGGGCGGGGATTATTTGGTTCTGTCTTCCAAGGGGCATGTTTATGATTTACCGAAGTCAAAGCTGGGAGTGGATGTTAAAGACAAGTTTAGGCCGGAATACGTAGTTGTCCGAGGGAAGAAAAAAGTTTTGCAGGAGATTAAAAAGGCTTCTCGAGGGGCGAAAAATGTCTATTTGGCTACCGATCTTGATCGTGAGGGAGAGGCTATTGCCTGGCATGTGGCGGCTAGTTTATCTGGGGTAAAGCCGGATCAGGATTTTGATTTTCAGAAATACCGGCGGGTTGTTTTTTTTGAGATAACCAAAGAGGCTATTTTGGAAGCCTTTAGATCACCCCGCAGTTTGAATAAGAACCTTTATGACGCTCAAAAAGCACGGCGAATCTTAGATCGGCTGGTGGGGTACAAACTTTCGCCTTTGCTGTGGAATAAGATTCGGTATGGACTCTCGGCGGGACGAGTCCAGTCGGTGGGGTTGAGATTGGTGGTGGAGCGTGAGCGCGAGCGGGAGAAGTTTAAAGAGGAAAAGTACTGGCGCATTCATGCCGGCCTTGTTCCTTCCAAGGAAGAAACCAAAGCGTTTGAGGCCGAGTTAATAGCCAAAGATGCCCTTCCCTATGAAGCAAAGCAGAAGGTGCTTCTTTTTGCTGGTGAGTATCTGGTTACCAAGACATCAATTAAGTCTGAGGATCAGGCTCGGGCAATTATTGAGGATATTAAAAATTACAGTTTTGAGGTAGGAAAAGTAGAAAAGAAAGAGGTAAAACAAAATCCGTCTCCTCCCTATACCACTGCGGCTATGCAGCGGGCTGCCTCCAGTTTTTTAAGGCTGGGATCTAATCAGGTTATGCGTTTGGCTCAGCGGTTGTATGAAGAGGGTTACATTACCTATCACCGTACTGATTCTGTTAAGATTTCACAACAGTTTGCCAGTAAAGCCCGCCGGTTCTTGGAAAAGAAGTTCGGCAAGCAGTTTATACCCTCAAGTGCCAGGTGTTATCAGTCTAAAAGTAAAACTGCTCAGGAGGCTCATGAGGTAATAAGGCCTACGGCGGCCAAGGACTTGTTGGCGGTTAGAAAGGAAATTGAACACCAGTTGGGTGCCGGTGAAGCTAAGCTGTATGAACTAATTTGGGGGCAGGCAATGGCCTCTCAAATGGCGGCGGCAGTTTACGAACGCCTTGTTATGGATATCTTAGCCGGGCCTTATCTTTTTAGGGCGGTGGGTAGCGTTTTAAAGTTTGAGGGATGGAAGAAAATTCAGAAGCTGAAAGACAGAGGTCAGAATGCGCAGGGGGAAGAATTGCCGGAGGTTGGGGAGGGAGAGAAATTGAAACTGGAGAAGCTTTTTCATACGGTTCATCAGACGCAAGCGCCGCCGCGGTACACCGAAGCGAGTTTAATTAAAGATTTGGAATCTCATGAGATTGGTCGGCCTTCTACTTACGCTGCAATTGTCTCTACAATTTTAGATCGGGGGTATGTTGGGAAGGAGGGAAAGTTTCTTTTTCCGCAGGATACTGGATTGGTGGTAAACGATCTCTTGGTTAAACATTTTCCCCAAATTGTGGATTTGAAATTTACCGCCAAAATGGAGGAGGACTTGGATAAAATTGCCGAAGGGAAGAGAAAATGGGTTCTAGTTCTTAAGGAGTTTTATGGGCCTTTTGAGAAATTGTTGGAGCGCAAAATGAAGGAGATAAAGAAGGAGGAGGTGGTGGTTATGGAAAAGACGGATAAAAAGTGCCCCAAATGTGGAAGCCCCATGGTTGTTAAATTGGGTAAGTATGGTAAATTTCTCTCCTGCTCTAATTTTCCCAAGTGTGATTATGCCGAGTTTTTGGATGATAAGCATACGCCGGAGGATGAGGCTAAGGTAGATGAGAGCCAGTTGCAGGGCAAGTGTCCGGAATGCGGCGGAGAACTTGAACTTAAGCAGGGCAGGTTCGGTCGATTTATTGCCTGCTCAAACTATCCAAAGTGTAAATACACCAAGAGTTACTTGGAGAAAATTGGTATGAGGTGTCCGGAGTGCAAAGAGGGAGAGGTAATTATTAAGAGGACTCGCAAAGGTAGAGTTTTTTATGGTTGTTCCCGCTACCCTAATTGTAAATACGCCTCCTGGGAAAACCCCCTTAAGCAAAGGAATTAATATAATTTCTTTTGTCTCGGACCAATGCTTTCTCACCCAGCTACGGAGTATCCCTCCAAGAAGTAGTGTCCGAAACAGTCGAGGCGGGGTTACTCAACATCAACCCCAAGAGACTTTCAATCCCTTCATAGCCTTATCTGGCTAAATACAGAGGGGTAAAGTTGAAAACAGCCGCTTCCAGATTTGACTGTAATAGCAGACTCTTGCCGTGCACCGGATGGTACTGCACTTAGTCTGTTACTGGCGCGCAATAAGCCAAGCCTGTAGTTCAGCGACAAGACAGAGGTCACTCCTCGAAAAGGGCGAATCTGTAAAATGTCAAATTA
>MZGJ01000015.1 GCA_002084955.1 candidate division CPR3 bacterium 4484_211
TCCACTGCCTTGCAGGCGGTAGCTTCTTTTTTCGCGGGATAAAGTAAGGAGTTGGAATAAAACACTAACTTAGGCCCGGCGGAATTTATTTAATGCACGCAAGAAACTACCAATATGACCAGAACATAAAAGTCTCATCTAGTTATCCTTGGGAATTTTTGATAAAATACATCCGGGCAAAATTGTAAAATTGCCCCACTTGGGCCGGTATAGCTCAGCTGGAAGAGCGTCTCCATGGTAAGGAGAAGGCCCACGGTTCGAGTCCGTGTACCGGCTCCAGCTTGAGATATTAGTAAACACAGGCTCAAGCTTTCTGCCGCTTGTGCAAAAATAAACGAGGTATAGAAGTTGTCAAAATAATCTTAATAGGATATAAAGGAACTCTAACATTATTCGCAAGAATATCAATTCAAGCCAGAGGAAAAAGCCTGCCCAAGGCTCGTTTTTCCCGGCTCTCGCTGAATGGCAAAAAAAACTCAACGCATCATCATCAACCTAACCTGTAGTGAGTGTAAGCACAGGAACTACACCACTACAAAAAGCAAAGAGCTTAAAGATCCAATAAAGTTAAAAAAATATTGCCCTTGGTGTAAAAGGCATACTCTCCATGAAGAAGAAGGCATAAAGAAGAAAAGGGGGAAGAAAAAGCAATTAAAGTACAAGGCACCGAGGCACTAAAGCAAACTTTTACTAGGGGCGTAGCTCCAATCGGCAGAGCAACGGTCTCCAAAACCGTGTGTTGGGGGTTCGAATCCCTCCGCCCCTGCCAAAAATTTGCCAACTACTCCCCATATCCTATACTCCCCATGTCCTACCCGGAAGTTAAATATTATCGGGCGCCCGTCATTTCCTCTGCCAACCTTGGCCCTCCCGACTAAGTGAACATTTTATTTACTCAATTAAGCCGCCAAAGAGGCCGACATCTCCCTAACAGAACGGCACCCAAGCCAATACTCTCCCCCTAATCAAATCGGTGAATTCCCATCAGTTCCGAACAAAAAATTAGACCAACTCGAAATATATATAGGATAACCAGAAACCCAAGAGGAAAATATCTCAAGAACCAAAGTACTTAAAACCCGCCCGCCATTGTCTCAACAACGGGGGCTGATAAATAGTGATCGTGGAAAGCAACCCCTAAATTGCCATTACCAAACTCCCAACACTTGACGGCACAAGAACAAGTCTTATAAAATGAAGCCGCCATGGCGCAGAATTCACAGTTGCTTAAACAACAGGCCCTTGAACTAGACAAGCAAGCCTTGTGGAGCGAGGCATGCGGACTTGCTTTTCAAGCCGCACTTTTAGCAGAAAGCTTAGTCGAGCGAATTGAAAATCTAACCTTTGGCAGTCAGATGCTCATCAATATCGGGCAAACTACAGCGGCAAAGCACTTGCCGCTATCAATTATCAACGCCTGCGCCAAGCAAGACAACGATGAGATACGCAAGACATGCCTGCGCACATACTATCACTTAGGCTGGGCATATTCCAACTTAGGTGATTACGACAAGGCACGAGCATGCCTTAAAAAAGCACTGGAAAGAGAAGACATCAAATGGTCAGCCAAACATCATCTGGCCAAGGTGGACTTGGAAGTCGGGATAATTAACAATAATCCGGCCTTGGTAGAGAAATCCTTTAGGGAATTTTCCGAGCATAATGAGCATTTTGGCGGCAATTTGGCTCATGGCCTACGGCTTATGGCTCGGGCAAAAGGAGCACTTTATGTTTTAACAGATGACGAAAAAATAAAACAACAAAGTAAAAAACTTTATCAAAGAACGCGTGAAGTTTTCGCGCAAGAAAAAAATATTTACTGGCCGTCAGAGTTAGCGATAGAAGAAAAAATACTTTTGGGGGAAAAAGACCCAATGACTCTTTTAGGTTTTCAAAAATTCCTACGCAGCCGTCGGGAAAAGATGCACGCCGACTTCAAGGAAATAACTGCGGAGCAACGGTTAAAATACATGGAAAAAATGCTAAAAGAGTTTGAAGCCAAAAATCTATAACCCGAATTCTGCTTTTAGCTCCTTAATTAACTTCTTGTACCTCTCCCCTACTCTTCTTAGGCGCCTTTCTTGAGTTTGATAATCCACCTCATAAAGACCAAATCTCGGAGTTAATCCCTCCCGCCACTCAAAATTATCCATCAAAGACCAGTAAAAAAAACCGCGCAGGCCAATTCCCTCGCTTAAAGCCCGCCTAATTCCCTCAACTCCTCCTTGGAGGTTTTCTTCAGGAGAAACATTAAATCCATGGGGCATGCCAAACTCGGTGATGATGATTGGCAGCTGATATTTTTTCAGCCGCCTTAAAATGCGCAATAAACCCTGAGGGTAAAACTCCCACTGGGCAAAACCCACTTCCTTACCCGGCGTCGGGAATATCTTAAAAGGAAAAGAAATACGCTGACGGGTGTAGTAATTTAAGCCAATAAAGTCCAGCTGGTCCCTAACCCGATCCAAAAAATACTGATTCCAAAGCCAATCAAAGATCTTCGTTGCGGTATTATCCGCGAAATTATTTCTCCACGAATCAAATACCGTCATATGATGAGCAAAACTCACCTGCGCCCTTGAATACCTGTTGTGAATAAGCTGGTAGGCAGCCTGATGTGCCTTAACCAGGCGATTAAGCACTTTCGCCGCAGACAGCAGATTTCTTTTTTGAGGCGGCCAATACTTGGCTAAAAACGCAAGCAAAACATAAACACTGGGCTCATTAATCGTTAACCAACAACTTACCTTACCCGAATACTCTTCCGCCATCTTCTGAACATAGACCACAAAGTAATCAATTGCCCCCGGCTGTTCCCATCCCCCCTTTGCTATAAACCAAAGAGGATTAGTAAAGTGATGTAATGTCACCACCGGGATAATATCCCTCTCCAGTAGACTATCTAAAAGCCGATGATAGTGATCAATCTCCCGATGGGAAAATACACCTTCCTTTGGCTGAACTCTACTCCACTCAACAGAGAACCGATAGGCATTACACCCCAAGTCTTTTAGCAAATTAAGATCTCTTTCAAATTGGTGATAATGGTCACAGGAAGGATTAGATGAGGAGCCGTCGTGAATAAAACCCCCTTGCTCAAATTGCCACCAGTCATTGCTAAAGTTGCCCCCTTCCGCCTGATGGGCAGAAGTCGCCGCCCCCCACAAAAAATTTTTCATTTTTAACTTTTCACTTTTCACTATTCCTCCAAACCCGCCCTCGCCTTGATATCCTGTTCAACCCAAGCCCGATCCTTGCCGTACTTCATCCGGGAAAGCTGTTTTATCATCTCCGCCAATTCTTTGTTTCTCTCTAAACTACAATAGGCAGGATAGTCAGTCGTCATAGAAAACGGCCTCGAGGGCTGGCCGTTTATCAACAGCTTCGTATAAGTTTTGCCAATTGTCAAATTCAACAAATCCGACTTGGTAAAAACCGGCTCAAATTGTGATTCCAAATAGGTGGCATCATCCACCCCAATACGAAAAGAAGATAATGTGCCCACATTCCCAAACACCGCATCTTTAACCTTTTCATCAATCTGACTAATAAACTGGTTGGCCACAATCAAATTTAGACGGTACTTACGCGCCTCTGATAAAATCTCGGCAAAATCATCGGTGGCGAAGTTTTGAAACTCGTCAACATAAAGATAAAAATCCTTTCTTTTCTCTTCAGGCATATCTGTCCGACCCATAGCGGCAATTAGAATTTGAGGAACAATCATCAATCCCAAAAAACTGCTGTTCTCTTCCCCAATTAACCCCTTCGCAAGATTTACCAGCAAGATTTTTCCGCTGTCCATAATCTGCCTAAAATCAAGTGCGCTTTGCGACTGGCCGACAATATTCCTCATCAACTTCTCGGTAACAAAGCGATCAAATTTGGAAATAAAATAACCCAGTTTCTCCGACTTGTGGAAATCGGTTGTCTGAGCCATCTCCTTGGTCCAATACTGTTTAACCAACGGATCTTTAATAAGAGGAATTTTCGACTTGGCAAAATCCGGATCAATCAGCAGCCGCAGAACCTCCACCAAAGTACTCCCCTTATCCGACATCGCGGTCAGCATCACATTCCTAATCGCCCTCTCTAAAATCGGTCCCATAATACCCGTCCTATTAGGATCGTAAAGTTTATACAAAAGGGCAATAAACGAGTTAACCACCTTGTGCTTTGCTTCCTCCCCGCTAACATCCAAAACATTAAGACCCATCGGACGCTCTGTGTCCGCAGGATTAAAATAGATAACATCTTCCGCTCTTTCTTTAGGAATCATCTGCAACAAGCCCTCCACAGCGTCACCATGAGGATCAATAAAACACAGGCCTTCTCCATTTTTTATATCCTGCTGGGCTAAAAACTGCAAAAACACGGACTTCCCCGTACCTGTCTGACCAATAATATACATGTGACGCCGCCGGTCCTTCCTGGCCAAATAAATTTTCTTCTCACGCCCCCTAAAAATACTCTTGCCTATATACAGACCTTCCGTTGGTGTGCCCTGAGGAGCCTCAGAGCTGCGTGAGAGCAACCAGGCAATATGGGGAGTTCTTACATCTTTGTTGGGAAAATGCATTATGGTGGCCAGTTCTTCAATATTGAGAATTGAAGGTTTACCCCATCGGGGCGGATAGCGATACAAAAAAGAGGTCATAAAGTTTTTCTTAAAATAAATTTTTTTCCTGGCCAAATGGCCCAAATGCGGCTGACCAAACTGACTAAAGCTGTTAACCAACTCCGTTAAAATGCGCTGGGCTGTTTGGGTATCCTCGGCCTCACTCACAATCCTAATCGTAGTATTAAATCCCACCTTGGCGCACTTTCCAGAAATAGCCTCCAGAATTTTAGGATCAGTCTTTACCTTGTACTCCCCTTCCTTCGCCGGCATATTTGCTCGATCTACAAACTTTTGGCCTTTTTTTCTCCATTTATCACCCGCCGGCACCACCAAAATTTGAACTACCGCCGCCTGCCCCTCCCTGAGCTTACTCATCGCCGAGGTAATTTGGTTCAAGGAATCTGATTTTAAATTTTCGTAGCTCTGCAAAGGATAATAGGGAGCACCGGCAAGTCTAAGCTCCGCAAATGCCACCTTTTGGCCCTTAGTAAAGATGTTATATTCTTCTATTTCCACCACCTCAGCCTCGGGATAAACCGCATGCAACTGCTGTTCTACATAATCCACATATTCATTGGGCACAGCAACAATAAATCGAACACTTTCATATTCGCCAACAATTTCAAAAGATATCCCCGGCTGAAAAGACAATATCCCCCCTCCCAACGACAAAGCGTGAAGGTTGGCAAACAGCTGCTCGGCAACGCCAATTTCAATCTCGTTTTCCTTAGGCATCCTCACTTCAAGAAACTTAATCCTAAGCGAGATTTTCTCTCTATCTCTAAACTTTAACCAAGAAATAAGGTAAAAAATCCCCCCGGCTACTGCCGCCAGCATCAAACCTATTAAAATTAGGGGCAAAAGAATTTCCCGCATAATCAACATCTCTTACTGACTGCCTCGTATCAGCTTCTTTTTCTGTCTCTCCCACCAGGCATACAGCCAGGCCAAAGCTTCTCCAGGACCAACTTTTTTCGCCCTCTCCTTTTCCTCTTCGTCCA
Organism: candidate division CPR3 bacterium 4484_211; assembly: GCA_002084955.1. Taxonomy (GTDB): domain Bacteria; phylum Patescibacteriota; class 4484-211; order 4484-211; family 4484-211; genus 4484-211. The sequence goes on from MZGJ01000015.1 coordinate 5,623, forward strand.
GCTGAACACCATCATCCGATGTTTGATCGTCAGAACTTGAAGAAGGGACCGACGCAGGAGCCTCAGCCGCCACCTGTATTTCTTCCTCTTCATCTTTTTCCTTTTCAGGCGGCAACGGAAGTCGCTCTTTTCGGGCCGGCTCCTCTTCTGGCAACTCTGGCGCTTTTTCCTTTCCCTGCCTTCTCTCAACAAGCTTCTGCAGCCTCGCCCGCGATTCCTCCAGTGAAAGCGCCCCTCCACTTTCCCTTTTTGGCGCGCCGGCCATCTCCGGCATAGTCTTAACCACCATCAAAGTCATAATATCATTTTTTGTCCCAAGGTGACAAGCATGGTAAAATACAAACGATTATGCGGACAATCTGGGGAAAAGTTGTCGTTTTTTTAAAGCAGGTCAAGGCGGAACTAAAGCGGGTGAAATGGCCAACATCAAAAGAAGTAAGAAGATTAACTCTTCTTGTAGTCATCACCATGATCATCCTGGGCCTGTACATAGGAATTATCGATGTTATTTTGACAAAATTGATAGAATGGGGAATTAGGTAAACGGCTTTGCATCTTACCATAAACCAGAAAGCCGCGCCCGCAAAGCGGTGGGGCCCCGCCCTTCACGCTTTTAGTTTCAAGTCAATGGCCGATTCAGTTGATAATAAGATCACAAAAAAGCCTAAAGATAATCCCGCCGCCAGCGGCTACAAGTGGTATGTTATCCACACCTACAGCGGACACGAACAAAAGGTAAAAAACAACCTCCAAAAAAGACTGAGTTCGTTTAACATGGAGGATAAAATAAAGGAAATCCTTATCCCCACCCAAGAAAAAATTGAGTTCCACGGTGGTGAAAAAAAGCAGGTCGCCGAAAGAGTCTACCCGGGCTATGTGCTTGTCTTAATGAAATTAAACGACGAAACTTGGACGGTGGTAAGAAAAACGCCCGGCGTTACCGGTTTCGTCGGCCGCGGGAGTAAACCCTCCCCCCTTTCGCCGGGAGAAATTCAGAACATTAAAAAAATGGCCAAGCAGAAAGCACCTGTTTATAAGACCAAATTTAGTGTAGGAGAAGCGATTAAAATTATTGACGGGGCTTTTACCGATTTTGTTGGCACCGTTGACCAGATTAATGAAGAACAGGGCAAGATGACCGTCCTAATTTCCATCTTTGGACGGGAAACGCCAGTAGAAATTGAATTTAACCAGGCAAGCAAGATTTGATATTCACGCTGGCTAAGCTAAAGTGGAAAATCTGAAGCACATAACTATAAATCCCAAACAATAGCCTAATCTTAAATGGCAAATGTCAAAACTCAAAATCACAGCTTAAACCGCAAAACCAAGAAAGATTTAGGGCTTTGACATGTGGATTTGACATTTGAGTTTTAAGCTTTGAGATCTTCAAGGTCCTGATCTGAAAATTTAGAATTTTCGTAGATCTTAAAGCTTATATAAGAGTAGGAGACATTATGGCAAAGAAAGTTAAAACCATCCTTAAATTAAATCTCCCCGCTGGCGAAGCCACGCCTGCTCCACCAGTGGGTCCCGCTTTAGGACAGCACGGGGTGCCCATTATGGACTTCTGCCGTGCCTATAACGAGAAAACCAAAGACCAAAAAGGGACAATAATTCCGGCGGTGATCACAGTTTATACCGACCGCTCTTTTGACTTTATTACCAAATCTCCTCCCGTCTCAGCGATGCTAAAAGAAGCCGCAGGGGTAGAAAAGGGATCCGGCGAACCCCATAAAAATAAAGTGGGCGCCGTGACTAGATCCCAAATACAAGAAATCGCCGAGAAAAAAATGCAGGATTTAAACGCTAAATCAAGGGATGCGGCAGAAAAGATTATTGAAGGAACCGCGAGAAGTATGGGAATCGAGGTAAGGGATTAAATAGTTAAGCAAATTAGATAATTGACAGAAGTCGGAACCTGTCATAAAATTCGGCACATAGTTTTACCGAAGACCGTAGGGGTCCTGCACAGCTTTAAGTCTAGCAAAAAGCGGCGGGGCATAAAAAACCTGCGCAGGTTTAAGAAAACTAACCAAGCATTAGTTGTTCTTCGGCCCTGCGCAAGCAGGGTTTTTTCATGAACCAGAAAGCCGCGCCTGCAAAAGCAGGGATGAATGACCTAAAAAAGCCACCGCCTGCAGAACGGCGGGGCTTTACAAAGGCAGATCAGTTCAAGAAATAAAGAAACTTCGCTCAAAATCTGCCTTTTCTCAAATGCCAACCAAGAAAAAGAAAGAGATTGTTAAAACTACAGAAGAAAAATTAAAACAGGCCCAGGTGGTGGTTTTTACCGACTTTACCGGTTTGTCCACCACCGATTTTGAAGAGCTTCGCAGAAAATTAGAGGAAAAAGAAGCCGCTTTCACGGTGGTGAAAAACACCCTCTTAAACCTGGCCTGCGTTCGGGCCAATTATGGCACACTCAACCCATCGGTTGCCCGAGGCCCGACGGCCGTCCTCTTTTATCCAAAAGAAGATGTCGAGGCCGTCAAAATCATATATGAATTCTCCAAAAGGAACGAAAATCTCAAGATTAAAGGCGGTTTCTTAGAAAAAAAACCATTGTCCAGCCAAGAAATAACCACCCTGGCCAGATTACCCGCAAGAAAGGAATTGCTCGCCAGGATCGCCAGAGAAACAAAAGCACCGGCCGCCAATTTGGTCACCGTCCTGCAGATGAATACAAGAAATTTGGTGAATGTGCTAAGGTTAATTAGGCCGGACCGGAATTAAATATTGGATTTAGAACTTGTTTGTTATTTGGTGCTTGGTTATTGTCATTATAACTGGGTTGGGCATTTAAAACTTATCCCCGGCCACATTATTTACAGTGGTTTATAAAATAACCACTGCTAAGAAACCACTTAGTTATTGGCCGTTGTAATCATGTTTTATTGAGGAGGTGAACTTCATGCCAAAAGAAAAAAAAGAGGAAAAAGAGAAAGAAGAACAAGCGAAAAGCGAGGTCTCTAAAGAAGTCGCCAAGATCGTTGAGGCTATTTCCGAACTTACCGTCCTGCAACTCTCCGAATTGACCAAAGCTATAGAAGAGAAGTTTGGAGTCAGCGCAGCGGTGCCGATGGTCGCCGCCAGCGCGCCGGCCGAGGCCGCTCAGGAACAACAGGAGAAAAGCGAGGGAAAAGACTCTTTTAAAGTTATTCTCAAATCTGACGGCGGCAGCAAAATACCCGTTATCAAAGCGCTCCGCGAAGTCAGACCCGATCTAGGACTTAAAGAGGCCAAAGAATTAGTAGATGCGGCTCCCTCTCCGGTAAAAGAGGATGTGGAAAAGCAGGAAGCCGAAGAAATTAAGAAGAAACTTGAGGAAGCTGGAGCAGAGGTAGAATTGGAGTAGCAATAAAAATGGTTGGAATAGTCAAACGGCTCAATGGCAGCTAAAGGCCCTTTTTAATCATGCAGCCATTCAACTATTTGACCATTTGACTACTTTATACTCTTTTTGATATAGTGGGTATATGTCTAATAATGGACCAAAAGGCTTACTCGCCGACTACCCTCCTCTGCTTACCGTAAAGCAGGTCGCCAAAATTTTCCAGGTTACCCCTTTAACCATCAAACGATGGGGAAAGAGGGGAATTTTGCCCCCGATTAGAATTAATTCCCGTGGTGACCGTCGCTACACCAAAGAACAAGTTCTCTGGCTCATCGGGCAAAGACAAGGGGACCAAATCCAGCCATCAGTTAACAAGAAGCTTTATGAGGTAAAAGAAACCAGCGACGAACCCGAGGAAATTAACGTAGAAAAAGAAACAGAAACCCCAGTCCAAACTTCGAAGCATTCCTTCTAAACATCTATCAATTACTCTTTTCCATCACTTCCCGATACAAATTTACATACTCCTTTGCCGAGCGATTCCAAGAAAAATCCCTGGACATTGCCGAGTACATCATCCTCTGCCATTTTGGCTTATCTCTGTAAGTATAATAACTTCTCTTTATCGCCTCAACAAAATCATCCACGGAATACTTATTGAACTTAAAACCATCCACCCCATCGTTCACCGAATCCTTTAATCCGCCGACAGCGTGAACAATAGGCAGTGCCCCGTAACGCATCCCAATCATCTGAGGCAATCCGCATGGTTCAAAGCTGGAAGGCATCGTTATACTATCGCTCCCGCCAAAGATTAATCTGGCCAACGCCGAATCGAACTTTATATTTACAGAAACATTTGGCTGTTCTCTCCCAACTCGAGACAGTCTTTCTTCCCACAGCTTATCCCCGGTTCCCAAAATAACCAATTGAATGGGAAGAGACATCTGAGGAAGTTTGTAGATTAATCCTTCCATTAAGTCGAGCCCTTTCTGTGCCCCATCAAGCCGCCCAATAAAGCCAATTAAAAAACTCGCCTCGTCAGTCTCCAAATTAAGCTGCTCCTGCAGCGCCCTTTTATTCTCAGCCCTCGCATCAAGTAATTCCTGAGTTACGCCCGTCTCTTTTGAAAAAGAGTAATTTACTTTTAAATTCTTGTCAGTTTTAGGATCCCAACTGCGGTAATCAATCCCGTTTAAAATTCCCCTAATCTTCCCCTCACATGACTTAAGCACTTCCTGCAGCCCCTCACCAAATTTCTCAGTTTTAATCTCTTGGGCATAGGAAGGGCTAACCGTACTTACTATATCAGAACCAATTATTCCCTGAAGCAATAGGTCAACATTATGATCTTGCAAATCCCACCTAACGAGCGGAGCATCCTTTAACGCCCGGTTTAGAGCATCCGCAATTTGGGGATGGGAAATTCCCTGATAAGACAAATTATGGATCGTAAAAACAGTCTTTACCTTACTTAGCTGGGGGTCTAGACCATAGCCTACTTTTATTAACTGCGGGATAATGCCGGTGTGCCAGTCATGACAATGAATAATCTGAGGAACCCAGCTCTCGTCCTTTTTAGTTATCAATGACCAATGCGCCAACTTGGCAACAAAAGATACCACCGCCTGAGAAAAAAAAGCATAAGTCCTAATTTCTTCTTGGGTATTGGCAAAAGCCGTTTCCCCGCCTTCATCTAAGAAGGCCTCGTTTTTTAGAAGATAGACCTTAAAATCATAATTATCCGGATGATAGCTTAGATAAGCCGTCACAGGGTATCGCTTATTTCGAAAGCCAACCTCAAATTCCATTACCGGGACCAAATTAAAATCAAGCGGACTCACAACCCGATAGAAAGGAATTACCGCACGGGCATCTATTCCCTCTTTTATCAGGGCGCTGGGCAAGGACCCGATAACATCTCCCAATCCTCCCACTTTTACAAACGGCGCACATTCTGAAGCGGCAAAAAGTACCTTCATGATAATTTTCAATTTGCAATTTTCAATTCATCAATAAACATTCAACCCGCCAATTTCCAGACATCAACACAACAATAAAAATTAACCTTTTCTATCTGAACATCAGTTCTCCAAGGTGATTTGTATCATTAAAGACCACCAATTGATAATCATCATCTTTTAACCACTCTAAAACGGTCAGACCGGTATTTCCAATAATTAGACGATCAAGAGCATCCTTATCGCTGATACCCAGAGTAATAGCCATAAGAGCCTTAATTACATTCCCGTGCGCCGACAACAGTACCGTCTTCCCATCATTTATTTTTTTCTGCTCATCTAAAAACTCAGCCAACTTTAGCTGCGCCTTATTAAAATCACCAAGGATTGTACTTTTACCACCAAGCACCTCATTACTATAAAGCGCTGTCTCATAAAACATATGATAACTATCTACCTCATTTAAACGTTCATCAACTTTAATGGCGAGATTTATATAGCTATTTACAATTTCAGCCGTTTGTCTGGCACGCCTCAAAGCACTAGTATAGAACTTAGTCGCATTGAAATGCATTAAGCGCTCCCCCAACCTGCGCGCCTGAGCTTCCCCCCGCTCGGTTAGGGGTGCATTGTTGGCAGTTATTCCATTCATAATTACAGCCTCACCGTGGCGAAAAATTAGGTAGCGAATCATAATATTTAGGCCCAGTTCAGACTTCACCTGAGCCCTAACAAATAAGCTAGCTTCCCGTACTTTTCTATAAACCAGAAAGGAACCGCTTTGAGTTTTTCCTCATCCTTCTCCTCCAGATAGCTGATTAACCGGTAAACCAAATAAGCCAGACTACGAAAATACATATCTTCTTTTAATAATCCCCGCTTCTCCCTGGGGAACTGCGTTAATATTAAGTCTCTAATCCGCGGCCATTCTAAATAGGCAATCCCATACCTGTTCCATTCTACACTAAATAGTGCCCAATCGTCCATAACCGAACCGTAACCTAGCGAGTCAAAATCAACAATCGCTTCAAATTTTCCGTCACGCACCAAAATATTCATCAAATTTAAATCCGAATGAATCATTTGCCTAGGAATTGATATTTCACGCTTCAAATACTCAGCAATTAACTCCCGGGCGAGATCAATTTGTCTTTGGAATTCAACCACCTTCACACCACCAAGCAACAATTCCCTCCCAACAACAAGACTAGGCAATCTCCTCCAATAGGTAGAAGCATACCTAAAAAGGTCAAATCTCTTATCCGGTCTTTTAAGAGTGGTAGAACTCAAAATTCGGTGCATTTTATAGATCTGCCTAACAATCCGCCTAAAGCTAGAAGAAGTCATAAAATCCAAAGGCCACCTATCATGGGGAATAAAATAAAATAGGCAGGCTTGCACCTGTCGCTTATTAATTACTCTGTTAGCGTACACATCACCGCTAGTAGTTTTTAGCATTACCGGAACACTAACTCCCTTCTCCTTTAAGATCGATAAGACCTGGCATTCAAGCTCATACCTCCCCCCATCGCACAATCCTTTGGCAATTCGCAGTAAATATTCATCATCCGCTTTAATATAAAACCCATAATTGCTATATCCACGATTCCCATTTAAGGAAACATGCTCTTTTATCGGCGATTTAATACCAAAACAAGAAAGCAAATCTTGTAAATCTTCCTTAGAAAAATACATCTTGCCAACAAGGAAAAATAGGGTGTCACCCTATTTTTACCCTATTTTTAAGAAAAATTAAAAAAGCCCCCAACAAAATTACCTCCCTTTCACTCCAAAATTATCTTTTCCCCAAACAACTTCTTACCGAGCCCAACAATTTCCCGGACCAACACACGGGCTTTTTCTTTCTCCTCGGGAAAAGCACTAGGGCTTTGTTCCACCGCCCTGCATAACAAACTCGCCCCCCGCTCCACCATGCCCGGATGCCAGCAGGGATCGCCCCCCGCCCAAAAAAATTGATCAGAATGCACCGCCTTATCAAAAACCGCTCGCGCCATTAAATATCCCTCCTGATCGGCGTTGCATCGCATCATCACCGATAGAGCCAAATAAAAAAGCTGCCACTGTTTAACATGAAGCGGATTATCCGGATTATCCCAACGAGGGAAAATACGCTCCTGCCGAGGGCCAACCTCCATTAGACCCCAAGTGGAAGGCAAAACATTGACATCTTCCCGCTTGGTTTCATATTTTTTAAGCAGACTCGGCACGGTCAACCAATTAATCTCCGGCAAAGACAGCAATCCCATCAATAAATCCATAGCTCCCCTATGGTGATGTCCGAACGTCTCTCCATCCATTGCCAAAACAGAATATCCTTCCTCCCCTTTCGCCTCCAGAGACTTAAGAAAAGATTCAGGACTCTTATGAGAACCAAAAGCAATACCCAAGCTTAAAAGACGATCCCGAAAAATTACGTTTAGTTTTGTGCCTTCTATGCCATAAATCCGATCATGCCTCCGATGTTCTTCATCCGCAAAAGCCAAGTCTTCCACAATAAGCCATGTAAATCCCATCTGCTCTATCAACCGGCCCACATGAAAAGTGTAGGCCAGCTCGGGGAGGAAAAATCCCTGCGGCTCAAACCGACCCAAAAGCCTTTCATTTGTTTCCTGGTTAAGTTGGATCTGATGTTTAATCTCTTGAGGCGGCAGCTTGGGCAAAAGAGGGTGGTATTTTGCAGATCCCGTTAGAACCACCTTACCGTCTTCTACCAGTAATCTGATATCAGAAAGAATATCCTGATACCCCAAATGCTCCAACTGCTCGGTTAAACTGCCACAAATATTCAGAGTAACCCTGGCTCTCGGCGTTTCCTTTAAAACACGCATTAAAGGACGATAGCTTGTTTCCGCAATCTCCCGCAAAATTTCGGGATATTGAGTGGGCGGCTGATAAATGTGAAGAAGCAGGGCAATATCGTACATAAGAAAATTTGGTCTTTGAGTGAAGCTCCACCACCTGGGCATTTAAACCCCGTTCTCTATTCTCCTGTACAACTCCAAATAGCCTGCCGCCATTCCGGCGGCGCTAAAATTTTCTTCAACCTGCCGGCGGCATCGCCGACGATTTATTTTACCAACTTTCTCAATCGCCCGCACCATTGATTTTTGATTATCAACAACAAAGCCTGTTTCACCATCAAGTATTATCTCTGGAACAGCCCCGCGGCTAAAAGCGATCACCGGCGCGCCGCAGGCCATAGCCTCAACCATTACCAAACCAAAGGGCTCCTCCCAGCGGATAGGCATAAGTAATGCCCGGGCACCCTGATACAACTTCTCGATATCTCTTTGCCCCAAAGCGCCCAAATATTCAATCTGAGAGCCAAGGTAAGGCTTAATCTTTTCACTAAAGTATTTTTGATCTTCATCATAAATGGTTCCGGCAATTTTTAAAGGGAGGCCAGCTTCTAAAGCCGCCCAAACAGCAATATCGGCACCTTTTTGCGGCATTAAACGGCCAACAAAACACAAATAGGTCCCTTTGGCCCCCGAAAACCTCCATTGCCGCAAATCTACACCGTTATAAACCACACCTGCCCAGGGCAGATTTAAACGAACTTTTCGATGAGCTTCAGACAAGGCCGCATAATAAATATTTTTAAACTCATTAGCTAAAGGCAAAGCCTTGTAGGCGGGATACGATAAAGGGTCATGAACGGTTATCAAGGTCGTCACTCCAGAAACGGCAGCATAAGGCACAACCGAAAAGGGACGCAAATGGGCGTGAACTAAATCAAGATGGTACTTCCGCGCGTAGCAAAAGATCTTAGAGACCATCAGATGTTCATAAAAATAAGAATCTGGATATCGCGAATTAATTGCCGGATCAGAATAAGGCTTCATGCCGAAAGTCTCCAGCCTGGCCCGTGTTTTGGATCCTTCCGGAGCAAAAAGGATAATTTCTTCGCCCATTTCAGCCAGAGTATCAGCCAAAACACCGGCCACCATCTGGTTGGCATAGATAATCCCCTCCGGTAAAGGGTAGGGGTAGTTATTCGTACAAAAAATACCAATCCGCATCTCGTTAAAAAGGGCAATCGGGCGGCTGGGTAATTCAACATTGCCGGCCCGGCGCCTTATTGCCGCCATAAATTAACAACCCTTGCCTTTAGCAGGCGCCAAATTTTAAAACCTTCCCTCAAAATCTTCAATAACCTGCTCATACACTTTTTCATACCCCTCCACCATCTTCTCCACCGAAAAATTTTTCTCCACATGCTCCCGGCAGACTCTCCGATCAATTTGGTCTATCTTTTTCACCGCCTCCACCATCTCCTCTACATTTTCACAAACAAAACCCGTTTTTTTATTTACAACTATTTCAGGAACCGCTCCTCTGTTTAAGGCAATTACCGGCGTACCGCAGGCCATGGCCTCAACCATTACCAAACCAAAAGGCTCCTCCCATTGGACTGGAACAAAAACCGCCCGCGCTTTCCGTAAAAATTCTATCTTTTCAAAGTACCGCAGCGGGCCCAAAAAGCGAATCTTCCTTCCATCCAAAGCCGGCTCAATTTTCTCTTTAAAATACTCTCGATCAAGATAAGTATTAATCTTGCCTGCAATCCTTAACTCAACCTGCGCCCTACGGGCAGCTTCAATGGCCACATGCGCCCCTTTGGCAGGATTCATGTATCCCAGAAAGGCAAAATAGGAATCAGGGTTTAAACAGAAGGTAAAATCATCTACAGGAATCCCGTTGTGCACAACAAAGTGGTGCCGCCCTTTTGGGTAATGACGCCTTTGGCTCTCACTGATAAACACCAAGTAAGTATCGCGGAGTTTATTTTCCAAATTACCCATGTAGGGCCAATATCTACGCGGGAAATGCTTCTTATAAGGCGGTATCACCCTCTCCACAGGGCTGTGGACTGTTACCACCAAGGGCGACTGCAGCAGTGCCCAGAACATGCCGCAAACATCATGTGTATGAATTAAATCAAACTCATTAGACCGCAGATAAGCCGCTTCGTGACTCCAACGACTAAAATAGGCGCCATCCATCTTAGAGCCAAATAAATCACGAGAAACCGCCGTCGGCCAGAGAACATGCAACCGGGCGGAAGTTTTGGAATCCCCCGTTCCAAACAAAGTTACCTCATGTCCCCGAGCTATCAATCCTTCAGTAAGAAAATGAACAACAAACTCCAACCCGTTCTTATCCACCGGGGGAACACTTTCCTGCAACGAGGTTACTTGAGCAATGCGCATAATTAAAAACCTACAGCCTATAAGGAAAGCGGCTTACAATCTCAGAAGAACTTCCTACTTCACCGGCAAATTAACAAGCTACTAACCGCCAGCTTGCCGACTTCACTATTTCGTTTCTTCATCTACAAAATGTTTTCTGGCAAATTCGGAAATTTCTCCTGCTTTATGTTCGGCCACAGATTTTAAAGAAGGGATTTTCCTAACGGCATGAAGCTCATCAACCACATGTAAAACATCATAAATGTCGGTTCCCTTTTTTAGTTTAATTATCGCATCACGCCACTTAATAGCTTTCTCAAATTCCAGCTTTTCAGCCGCTTTTTTCATCTCATCTTCAAACTCCAAAATAACCTGATTATACCAGCCGGCCGGGGCGCGCTCTTTAAAGGGAATCTTTTTCCACCCCTCTGCCTCCCTATGCGCCTTTCTTATCTTCCCCGATCTTTGCCAGTCAAACGCGTACTCCAAAATATTCAAATAGTAACGCCTCGCCTTTTTTAATTCTGCTTCCGACACTCCAGGTATATTCTTAACAATTTCTCGCAGGCGAAAGGCGCCAGCCTCAATCATCTCCAAACTCCACCAGGGCTTGGCACTCGCCCACCAATACTGATCACTTCCCAAGGCTCTATCCAGCCCAGAGCAAATTTCATTCTCCCCGGGGGCCTTCTCTTTTACCAGATCAATCACCCAATAGGTAAATTCCCACTGCAGTTTATGAATAGGATTACTGGGATCTTGCCAGAGAAGAAAAGGGTGTTTGGAAACAACTCCTTTTTCTTTATCCAACCAAAAGTCTTGCTCTTCGTTAGACCAGGTGCTTTCACGCGGGTTGACTTCTTCCCTGCTTTCAAAATAATTCTCTATTTCCGATACCGTAATCGTCCTAAAGACATTGGCCCGATAAACTTCTTCCAGAAAATCCTCCATCCCGGGACGGTGATGGCCAAATGTCTCCGCATCCATAATGGATAAAACATAAATATTTTTGTCAAGAATATCTTCCAGCTCTTCTTTCAGGGTTTCCACCGTCCTCACCAAAGACGACAAAAGGATAACGCTCCCGCGCTTGTGCCTAAAAAAAACCTTAAAATCCGGAGACCCCTTTAGAACAAAAATTTTGTCCGGCCAAGCCGGCTGCGGACCATAGGCTAACTCCGGCAGAACCATCCATTTGTAGCCCATCCCCTGAACAATCCCCGCCGTCTCATAATCAAAAGCGAGCTCGGGAGAAAAAAAACCACAAGGACTATAAACTTTGCCAAGAAACTTCCGGCTAATTTCATCATTTAGCCGTATTTGCCTCAATTTCTCTTCACGGGGGATCAAGGGCAGGAAAGGGTGATAGGCGGCACTTCCCGTTAGTTCAATCTGCCCCCGTTCAACAAGGGCCTTTAAAGACACAATAACATCGCCGTAGCCTTTCTCCGAGAGCAATTTTAACAAGGCGCCATTAAAATTAAAAGTGGCCCTAAACCCGGGATTATCGCCAAAAACTTTCATTAAGGGCCGATATGATTCATTGACAACCCTCTCCAAAATATCATCATACTGATAATAAGGCTGATAAAAATGAAGAAAAAAACAAAAGAACATTGGGAAATTATTAAAGAGACACGTCTTCTCCCCGCAGGCGCTCCTCTTCTATCAATCTCTTATTGCGAAAATGAATAGCCTTCTTATAAAGCTCCAGATACTCTCTAGCTCTGGCCTCCCAAGAATTATCCTGCATCATAGCTCTCTTTTGCAGTTCCCGCCAAACCTTCTTTTGCCGAAAAATCTCCAAAGCCCGAATAGTCTGCGCAAACAAGGACCAGCCGTCAAATGTTTGAAAAACAAAACCCGTACCGGTATTAGCCGCCGGATCAAATTGCTCCACGGTGTCCGCCAAACCTCCCGTCGCCCGCACAATAGGAATAGCCCCGTACCGCATCCCCTCCATAGGAACGATACCGCAAGGCTCAAAACGGGAGGGATAAAACATAATATCCGCCCCCGCAAATATCAAGCGCGGCAAAGTAAAATCAGCCATTAAGTGAGCGCCCACTTTCGCGGGGAAGTCCTTTTTCAACTGCCTAAACATCTCCATCAATCCCCCGTCGCCGCTCCCCATAACAATAAACTGTACCCTAAAATCTTTTAACAGAGGCCTCATTATTTCCACCAAAAGATCAACGCCTTTTTGCATATCTATTCTTCCCATGTACGCCAAAAGAGGAATATCTTCATCCTGCTCCAGATCAAACTCCTCCTGAAGAGCTAGTTTATTGACCACTCTGGCATCTAAGGACCGAACATCATAATTGGCTTTTAGCAGCTTATCGGTGGCCGGATTAAGCTCATCATAGTCAATTCCATTCCTGATTCCATAAAGCTTGCTTCTCACCTCCGTTAACAACCTATCCAGGCACTCTCCATACTCGGGCTGCAGAATCTCCTTGGCATAGGTTTTAGACACTGTATTAACAATGTCTCCGTATATAATTCCTCTCTTTAAAAAATCCTGCCAGACTAATCTCTCTGAGAAAAAATTGGCCACAGGGCTACGGCCGTCATCCATATTCAGTTCAGGCACATTGCGGTGATCAAAATTACCGTGAAACTGGAGGTTGTGGATGGTAAAAATAACCGCGGAAGAAAAAAGCTTGGGGTCTTTATCGTAGGCAGTCCGCAGCCAATCAGGAATGTGACCCGTTTCCCACTCATTAGCATGAAAAATATCCGGAACCCAATCAGAGTCTTTACTGAAAAATTCCAAACACCCACGGGACAATAACGCCC
>MZGJ01000025.1 GCA_002084955.1 candidate division CPR3 bacterium 4484_211
CCTTTGCGGTGAGATAGTCAGTTTTTGCTAATTTTAACACTTGGTCCACGTATACACGGTAATCAAATCTTAAAAACTGTATAGTATGTCCTGGACACCGCACAGTTCTCCCTTTTAATTTATTGCTCCTTTTGATAAACTCAAGCTATGGAAATTAGGTACCTTGGCTGGTCGGCGTTTAAAATTATTCATGAACAGACGGTGGTAATTATCGACCCGTTTGATCCGGATAAGGTAGGACTGCCTTGGGAAAAACAGTCGGCGGATATTGTTTGTGTAACTCACAATCATTTTGATCACAATTATGTGGAGGGGGTGGAAGGGTTTGGCAAGCTTATTAATTCTCCCGGGGAATATGAAGCAGAGGGGGTTAATGTTTTTGGGATTCTGTCGTTTCATGACGAAAAACAGGGCAGGGAGCGCGGGTTTAATACTATGTATCGCCTGGAAATGGGCGGGTTCTGTGTGGCCCATTTGGGAGATTTGGGGACCAAATTGACCCAGGACCAGGTGGAGGATTTGGGGTCGGTTGATGTTTTAATAATTCCGGTGGGCGGTAAGTATACTATTAATTATGAAACGGCGGCGGAGGTGGTGGCCCAGATCGAGCCGGCGTTGGTTATTCCCTGCCATTATCAGGTCCCGGGAGTAAAAATAGAAGGAATTGACCCGCTGGAAAAATTTCTGGAAGAAATGGGAGAAACGGGAGAATTGGCGCGAAAAAAGCTTAAATTAACTTCCAGAAGTCAGCTGCCGGACGAGACAGAGGTGGTGGTATTAGTTAAAAGTTAAAAATTTAGTTTCAGGTTGAAAGTTAGGAGTTATGAATGGCCGTGATAATAAAGTTTTTGTTCAAAAACTTATAAAGCGTTCCTATCAGTTCGCCCTGAAGATTATTGGACTAGTTGATGGGTTTCCGAAGGCTGGGGTTTTTTGGACAATTGGGGATCAGCTATTTTCCATTTTTAACTATGATTAAAGTTCCTCCTCACAATATTGAAGCCGAACAGTCAGTTTTAGGTTCATTGCTTATTGATCGGGATGCGGTGGTGAAAATAGCCGAAAAGCTCAAACCGGACGATTTCTACCGCGGCAAACATCAGGAAATTTTTGCGGCCATTTTATCTTTATACGAGCGGCGTGAGCCGGCCGACCTGGTTACGGTTTCCGATGAGTTAAAAGATAAGAAGAAGTTAAAGAGTGTGGGTGGAGATGCCTATTTGGCTTCTTTGGTTGATATGGTTCCTTCCGCCGCACATGTGGAATGGTATGCTCAGATTGTTAAAGATAATTCCACCCGCCGCCGTCTTATTTCCATTGCCTCGCAAATTACCGATAGGTCTTATTCTGGTGAAAAAAGTGTTCCCGAACTTCTTGACGAAGCCGAACGGGAAGTTTTTTCTATTTCCCAACAGCATCTGGCCAGGGAATTTGTTTTAATTAAGGAAACTTTGGCAGATTCTTTTGATCGGTTGGAGGAATTGCATAGGACAAAGAAGAAACTGCGGGGGATCCCTACAGGTTTTCGGGATGTAGATAAACTTTTGGCCGGTTTGCAGGAGAGTAATTTAATTGTTTTGGCGGCGAGACCGAGTCTGGGGAAAACTTCGCTGGCTTTGAATTTTGCTCAGTATATTACTGTTCACGAGAAACTGCCGGTAGGTTTTTTTTCTCTAGAATCCTCCAAAGAGGAGCTGGTGGACAGGCTTCTCGCCTCAGAGGCCGACATTGACACCTGGAAAATAACCACCGGTAATTTGTCTGAAGAGGACTTTAAAAAATTAGGTGACGCCTATGGGGTTTTGGGCGATGCCCCGCTTTTTATTGACGATACCCCGGGATTAAAAGTGTCGGAGATGAGGACTAAGGCGCGCCGGCTGCAGTTGGAACATGAGATAAAGCTGATTATCGTTGATTATCTGCAGTTGGCGGTTTCGCGCAATTTGGAAAATCGCGTACAGGAGGTTTCTGAAATATCTCAGGGGCTTAAAAATTTAGCCCGTGAATTAAGATGTCCAGTTTTGGCTCTTTCTCAATTATCTAGGGCGGTTGAGGTGCGGGGATCAAATAGGCCGCAATTGTCAGATCTTAGAGATTCGGGGAGTATTGAGCAAGATGCGGATGTGGTGATGTTCTTGTACCGGGTTGAGGAAGGTGAAGAGAAAGAACAATCTGCCGGCGGCGACCATCTCCGTTTATTTATCGCCAAGCACAGAAACGGCCCCACCGGTGAGATAGATTTAATTTTTCGCGGCTCCCGCACGCGGTTTTATGGGATGGAAAAGAAAAGGAAGGAGTGAGGGGGAGTGTTTAGAAAATACTATTACGGCAATGACGATGATGGGTAGTGAGAGACCAATAAATAGAGAATTTCCTCCAAAGGGCCCGCAGGCCGCGGAGGGAAGGGTTCGGATCCCTGAGTGTGTGGAGCTTGAGGGCAAGTTGGGTGAGGGGGTGCATACAGGGAAAGTTACCGCTTTTATAGTCCGGGGGAAAAGTAGATATGGGTTTGCGCGCGTTCCCGGACTAAAAAAAGACGTTTTTTTCCTCCCTGACTTTGTGCCGGAAATGGAAGATCTGGAACAGGGGCTACCTGATAGGGGTGAGGAGGTAATACTCGTGGGGGTGTATAGAACTGCTAGGGGATTAAGGGCGGAGCGGGTTATCAGGGGGGAGTTGGCGGAGTCTTTGCAGAGGTTTGGTCAGCAGCATCCTGGGTCTCTACGACTCTCTCCACGACTGGTTGAATGGAATTGTGGATATAACGTTGTAGTGGGTCAGCTTTCATTACGGAAGGAATTTGGGGGAGAGTATGGACAAAAATTTCCGAAGACCTGGCCGATAATTATTGAAGGGTTTGGTGATCCCCTAGAGGGAATTCCCTCAGTACGACCTGAGGCCGTTGATTACCTAAACCGAGCCCTGGCTTTTGAGAAATCGGGGAAGCTCCAGTTGCCTGATTGGTTGATAGAAGCTATTAGAAACAAAGAGAGATTTGCTCCTTCCTATCATGAATTACTTATGTCTTTTTTGCTTCTTGCACCGCAGGAGGCGCGGATAAAAGACGATGCTCAGGTGTTGCACAGTCTGGGAGGAAGCCGGGGAACAACACCAGAGGGAGTTTGGAAAAGGATTCTCTGGCGTTATGGGCAAAGTTATGATCCTGAAGTTTTAGCTCAAAGAGAGCGTCTACGGAGGGAGTATGACAGGAGGGTGGAGAAATTAAAAACAGAGGTAGAGGCTCTTTTGCAGAAATATGGTCTGGAGTTGGTGGATGCTCGGCCCGACAGGCCGCGAACTTCGGTTTTCCATCGTCTAGCTCTGGATAATGTGGAGTTGGTAGGCCAAGTGGGATTGGAGGCAGGAGACTCCTCTTTAAATCATGAGTTAGATGAGGAGCCGTGGAGTTACAGAGCTTATTGGGTAGAAAATCAAGAAGATGAGGCCTACAAAGAAGAACCAGGCAGACATCTTGTTGTTTTGGTAGCCACTGGTGAAGAGGAAGACTATTATGGTGATGAGGGACCGGATTACTGGGGTTATAGATTGACAGATCGTTACGCATGCTGGTTTTATTACACAGAGGCGACTTTTCTAGGGTACAGCCCAGATATAAATGAATCTTTACTGCCTCCTTCTCTTGATCATCCGTTGTGGCAAAATAAGGTAGATGTGGGTTTTGGCCCCAAAAGGATGGTATCCTCTTCCTGAAGATTAATCCGGGGGGTAGGTTTGTCTCCGTTGTATGCAGTTGGTGGTAATCTCAAATAAAAGTCTGGCGCGGATGCGGTAGGTATGGCTTGCTTGGTTCCTGTGGTGTGTAATATGCTTCTTTTAAAGATATGCAGAAATTTATAGAGTCCTCACCGCATAGTTGCGAAATTGGAGGAGCTAGAAGAAAACAATCGGGTGCTTCTCATGAAGAGAGGCATCAAGAGGAACTAGCGCAACGGTTGGAAGCACGCGCTCAGCGTGATTTGCCCTTTATTCTAGGAGGAGGGTTGATTTATGATTCCGCCGAGAAGCAGTGGCTGTGGCTGGCGGATCTACCTGCGGAACGGAAGGCGGCGGTGTCTCTGCCATCGCTTGCCGATCAATATCGGCAGAGACCTCCGGATATTATTACCTTTGTTGAATTAGAGAGCGGCATTGTGGTAGCGTCCTCCGATGTGAAATTATCGGTAAATAAGGCGAGGCAGATAACACGGGGGAGAGTTTTTAAAGCTTGGCGTAATCCGGGTTTTGGGAAAATATGCGTCAGGCTGATGTTTGTGAAGGCAATGCTGACTTGGTAGAGAGGGCTGTTGATCTGGCAATTAGGGTTCGGGAGGAACTTAGTGGCAGGATTAGTCAGCAAGTTTTAGATAGGGAGGGTTATCCGTTAAGAGTGGGGACGGGCTTTTTCTTAACCACTTTACGCAGGGAAGATGGTAGTAGCAGGGAAGAAATGGCGGTTGCTTTTGATAAGAGAAATCGAGTAGCTAAAAGTCGGCTAATTATTAGTGGGGCTCTACCTGGGTCGGAGGTTACTTGGCTTTTGGTGGCTAAGGATGAGGGTCTCAAAGCGCCTGCGGGTCAACAGGTAGAAAGGCCATTGGTGGTTGGTAAAACTCTTTTTTGCGTGCGTCGGTTTGGTCCACCAAGTTCTGAAGGTGCAGGTAGCCAGTCGGCCTTATTGGAAAACGACAACTTGTCGTTTAAATTTCCTACTGAAGAAGAGAATGCTTCTCTTTATGACTTTATTGTTCAACGGCTTGGGCCGGTGCCCGTAAACTAGATACGTAATTTGTCAAAAAATTCCTAGTCTATTTTTGCGATAACACCCACAGGAGAACTTAGTCTCATTTTAAGATGGAAATTTCTAATCACGGATAATTAATTAGTCTATAGAGTTGTGGGAGAAGCTCTCGCGTGTAATGCAGGCAGGATTCTTTTTGTAAAATAGGAGCAACTCGTTAGCAATGTGAGCCTGATATTTCCCCGCTGTCAGTTTGCTCTGGCGAATTTTCCATGACCGGTTTGATAAATTTTCCTTAATCTTCCGCGGTAATCGTATGGAAAATAACTGTCTAAAAGCATTCCTATTCCGCTAAGGGAATTTTTGCTGAAATTGAGGTATAATTTTAGACAAGTGGTTGGCTAGGCACAAAACTATTGAATCTTTGAGTGAGTTTTTTAAGGAGGGGAGAGAAATGAAGAAAATAGCACTTTTACTTTTGGCTGCAGCGTTGCTTACAGCCAGCCGGTTTATGGCAGGCGAGGAAACTGCTGTTCCTGGCGAGTATGTCCGGATAGTTATTCCTAATGCCCATGTGTGCGCGGCGATCCAGGCGCTGAATTTTGTTGATGGGCGGTGGGAGCGGCCGAATCACGAAACAGCCTGGCATTTGGCCCCATATCCGCAGGCAATTTACATGCATCGCGATTTTCTTGGTGCTGAACTGGACAGGCTGGGGGCTGGCGACTTGGTTTACCTTTATCAGGACTGGCTCGCTGAAGACGAGCCTCTACAATTGCGGGTCGCTGGGCTTGAGATTATTTCGGCTGAACGGGAGGAGTCAGTAGTTTTAGCGCAGGTGGGCGAGGGGTTGTTTGCTATTGTTACCTGCCACCCGCCAGGGTCAGAAAAGGAGCGGCTGGTCATTTGGACGGTGGTTGACACAGGCCCCCGTGTGGCCTATTTTGGCCGCGGCGATACATCTGAATTGCTAGCGCGGCGGTATGGAGTATCCTCAGCGGTGCTCCTGCGGCAGAATAACCTGAAACCCGGTGATTTAAAGCCGGGCATGTGGCTAAAAATTCCTGAGAGGTAGAAAAGGGGAGAAGGGAGGAGGGGATTGGCGAGGTATTGCGAAAGAAGGGGGCGAAGGGGGCGCAGATTAAAATATAGGAAATGTCTTCGGTGCTATAATCCGACCCACAAAAACTTGTGGCGGAATAGAACTGGCCCCGAACTTTGCCCTGTCTGTGGTGTGAATGTGGGCTTTCGTCCTACATCACACGGTCTTACGCGGTCACAGGCAGTAAAGCGTAGAGAAAGGTATAAGACAATGGGGCTTTATGGGATAAGTTGAGAAAGGGGAAAAGGTAGGAAACGAATTTCGGAATGTTGCAGTGCCCCGCACACGAACGGATCTGCGCGGGGCCATTGTTTAAGTTTTTATGTTTCCTTCGGGTTCTCTTGGAGCTCGCTGGCGATAGCCGCAAGCCTTTCCACCTCTTCAACAGCATGCATTATTTGTTGGTATTGGCCTGATCCTTCTTGCTGATCTAATGAATCTTCAGCCTGTTTAAGAAGTTCATCCTGAAGTATGGCAAAAAGAGGAAGTTTTTCTCTATTTGACTCTTCACTTAAACTTATTGGTGATGTTTCTTTTAATTTTTCGAGCGCTTGGGTAATTTTGGGCAATTTGGGAACAGAGGTTCCTCCTACTAGAGCATCTAAGTCTTTTCTAGACAGTGCATACAATAGCAGTTCAGCATCAGAAAGTTCTTTTTCGGGGTATTGATTGTTTAAAACAGCTTGAAGCAACTTTCTAAGAGTGTCTGCAACATAAGGCGAGACATTGTCAATAACCGCTTCATTAAATTTTTCAATTTTAGCTAATCTGCTTTTCTGCTCTTGTTTCTGCTCTCGTCGGTACTTTTCCCGGGCATAATGCTTAAGTCTGTCTGGTTTTCCGGATATTCCCAAAAACCGAGCTGCCTGGCTATGGAGTTCAGGGACCTGCTGTTTAAATGTTAAATTGTTTTTGTCCGTCCCAGCAATGGATGAAGGTTCTGTTAGCGCGCATTCTATTAAATGTTGAGTGATGTTGTGAAGCAATATGTGTTGAGCCTCCCGAAATCTGGCTGCTGCTTCTGTAGAGTTTTCTCCAAACGCTTCCACCCCTAGGTGTTTGCGAGAATATACATCCCATGGAGTGGTGATATCCACCTGGATAGGCCTTAATTTTCTTCCTTGAGCTTTAGGGTCATAGTGGATATCGGTGCGGAGACAAGCAAGTTCTGGTTGGTCTCCTTGCTCGTTTTTAACGCCGCGGGCACGAAATTTGATGGATTGATGGGTATAAGAATCTTCTTTGGCCGGCTGGAGGATAAATTCCAGTTCAACAGCATAGACGCTGTCTGCTTCCTGTGTTCCCAATCGCCCCATTGGCTCTCTTGAAGTAAAAATAAAATCTACTTGCTGTAGTCCTGTCTCATTTCTTGTTAGTCGCAATTCTAATTGGAGTGGAGGGAAGTGTTCCCATTCTTGAGGGGAGCTTAGGGCTGCCAAAAAGGAATCAAAGAATTGATAGGCGGCCTCTAGTTGCTCTGCAGGTTCTTTAAATTGCTGGTACGCCTCCGCTTCAAGAGGACTTTTTAGCTTATTTAGGTGGTTTTGGGCCGCTTCCAACGGTTGATGAAGCCGCTTATGAATTTCTGTCACACCAGTCTTGATGCGTTCTTGTTGTTCGGGATTTAATCTGGTTCCTTCTGGAATAATAGACAGCTCTTTGAGGGGGGTAACTCTCTCTTCTTTAGAGGGGTGGGTTTCTGTTGTTTGGTCCGGTTGCCCAATTAATTCGCCGAGCTTTTTCATCTCTCCGTGATTGTATCAGTAAGGGACAATATATTCAATGAATTTTTGTGCGGGGTCCAGGACATACTATACAGTTTTTAAGATTTGATTACCGCGTATATGTGGACCGGGTGTTAAAATTAGCAAAAACTGATTACCTCACCGCAAAGGGGTGAAGAAGTATGAAAACTGGACACCATTCCCGTCTAACAACGGGAATAATTGACTACAAGCAACTAAGAAAGGTTAATCCAGAAACAGC
>MZGJ01000005.1 GCA_002084955.1 candidate division CPR3 bacterium 4484_211
CGGGGATTATCTTTTAAGATAACCTTATCGGAATTAAAATAGGAAAAAATACTCATCCCGACAGAAGATGCCAGCGCCGCGATAAACCAGGAAGCTCCTGCTTCAAGCCGAATTCTGGCTGTGCAATTCCTTCTCTTGAAACGCCGCTGACCTGCCGGTGGGGCTTCACTCCTTAAAGCTGACTTTGATATCTTTTCTTTCCTCTTCCTCCGCTTCAAAGAACTCCTCAGGTTTAAAACCAAAAGCGTTGGCCACGATCACGCTGGGAAAAACTTTAAGCTTGATATTGTATTCCATCACATTGGTGTTGTAAAACTGCCGAGCGTAGGCAATTTTGTCCTCCACATCAGCTAGCTCATCCTGCAGCTTCTTAAAGTTCTCGTTGGCCTTAAGTTGAGGATAGTTCTCGGCAACGGCAAAGAGGGTCTTTAGTGTTCCACTAAGAGCATTATCCGCCTGAGCTTTTTCTTGGGGAGTGGACGCGTTAACCAAAGCGCTTCGAGCTCGGCTGACATTTTCAAAAATTTCCTTTTCATGCGCCGCGTATCCCTTTACTGTTTCTACCAAATTGGGAATTAAACTAGCCCGCCGCTTTAATTGAACATCAATTCCTGACCAGGATTCCTCAACTCTGGTTTTTGCGGTAACCAGCCCATTGTAGGTTCCCCAAAGGTAAAGAATAATCACCGCCAGGAAGCCAAGTATTATCATTCCAATCATGTGTTTTCACCTCCCGTTTTTATCTGGCGGGAGCGACGGGACTTGAACCCGCGACCTTCTGCGTGACAGGCAGACGCTCTAAACCGTCTGAGCTACGCCCCCAACAGCTACATCCTATCAAACTCTTGTCTTTTGGTCAATTAACTGCTATAGTATAACATGCTATCACACAACACTGCCCGGGGAGGTGATATATCTGGCAGAAACTAAAATTTCCGATTTAGATACAAAAGAAAAAATTTTGCAGTCAAGGGAATCGCAGCTGACCACGGTCATCATTGGGATTTTGCTGGTTGTGGCTGGGTTTTTAGTCTATAGTCACTTTCAATCTCCAGCAAGTCTTTCTACCGAGGAGACAGCTCCCACCCCGGTACCTGTTGAGCAGGTAAAAGGGGAAACGGATACCAGAAAACGCTACCAGGTTAAAGAAGGAGACACTCTTTGGAGTATTGCTCAGGAAGTTTATGGCGATGGCTTTAGATGGCGAAAAATTGCCGAAGCCAATAATATTCCTTTGGAGCGGCCCTATGTAGAAGAAGGCCAGGAATTGGTTATTCCCGGCCCCGGAGAGGAATTAGCCGAAGAAACCAAAGATTTGATCTATACGGTACAAAAAGGCGACAGCTTATGGAAAATTGCCGAAGAAAAGCTGGGCAGTGGGTTTAGGTGGAAGGATCTGGCCAGAGTCAACAACATTCCTTTAGAAAATCCGCTAATTGATGTCGGTCAAAGCTTGATTGTCAGCGGGTTTGGCGGTCCGGAGGAAGGAGATGTCCTTTCTGCGCTGAGTACCGAACCTGCCAACGGAGGAATGAAGACCACTGAGACTTATACTGTTAAGAGAGGTGATACGCTCTGGGGGTTGGCGGAAAAGTTTTATGGCAATGGAGGTGACTGGGTAAAAATTTTTGATTCTCCCGAGAATGATTTGAGCATGTACTCTCCTTTAAGCGGTGGTTCGGCCTATCCATTAATCCACGCCGGTAATGTTTTGGTGATACCTTAACGAGGCTCGGCTTACTTCTCCGCTTATCCGGTGCGGTTTTTAATAAAAGCGGCAACTCTTTTTTTCTTGCGAGAGTAGCTCAGCTGGTAGAGCATCTGCTTCCCAAGCAGAAGGTCGCGGGTTCAAGACCCGTCTCTCGCTAATGGCAGAGATTACCAATAGAAGACTTGACGTTTCTTAAACCATCTACTAGGATGGAGGGTAGGATGGTGGAAAGAAAGCATATTATCCGAACCGAAAGGCTTTGCAAGGAGTTTCCCGCCGGACGGCGGCAGATTGGTGTCCTTCATGATATAGATCTTCATATTTACCCCCGGGAATTTACTATTATCTACGGGCCCTCTGGGTCCGGGAAATCCACCTTGCTGAATACGCTTTTGGGGCTGGAGCCGCCGACCAGGGGTAAAGTTTTTGTGCGGGGCCGCGATCTTTTCAAAATGGCCGATGACCAACGAGCCGAATTTAGAAACCGGAACTACGGAGTGGTTTACCAGCAGCCGTATTGGGTTAAAAGCCTTAATGTTTTGGAAAATGTCTCTTTGCCTCTGCTTCTTCGGGGGGAATCACTAAAATTTGCTCGGGGAAGAGCCATGTATTCAATAGAGCAGGTAGGCTTGGAACGGTTTGCCAAATACGCTCCCACCCAGCTTTCCGGCGGGCAACAGCAAAAAGTAAGCCTGGCGCGCGCTTTGGTTACCGATCCCTCGGTAATTGTTGCCGACGAGCCGACCGGCAATCTGGACACCGCTTCCTCCAATGAGGTTATTGAAATGTTCATGGATCTCATTCAGCGGCTTGGCCGCACGGTGGTTATGGTAACCCACGAATTAAGATTTCTGGAATATGCCCACCGGGCTATATCTATTAGAGACGGTAAAATTGAAGGAGAATTTGGCAAAAGCGAGATAAAAAATTTGGTTAAAGACCTGAAGGCTATCGGAATAAAATAATGAAGATTTCCTCTCTTT
The DNA here is from genome assembly GCA_002084955.1 of candidate division CPR3 bacterium 4484_211. GTDB lineage: Bacteria > Patescibacteriota > 4484-211 > 4484-211 > 4484-211 > 4484-211. The sequence goes on from MZGJ01000005.1 coordinate 2,695, forward strand.
TTATTATTGCTTTTAAGACACTATTCGGCAAAAAGCTCCGCAGTCTCTTGACCATCGGAGGGGTAACAGTGGGTATCGGGGCGATTGTCTTTTTGGTTTCTTTAGGTTACGGCGTTGAAAATCTGATTGTGGAAAGGATAACCGGACTGGATGCCCTGCGCATTATTGATGTTTCCACCATAAAAAGCAAGATTGTCAGGCTGGACAGAGAAACTCTAGAGAGATTGTCTTCCCTGCAGAATGTAGAAGCGGTGGAACCGCTTATTAGTTCTCCCGGTCAGATAAGTTTTGGCGGGTCTTCTACTGATGTGGTCGTCTTTGCTTCCAGCCAGGAATACATAGAGATGTCCGGCATTAAGGCCAGTTTCGGATCGGTTTTTGATCCTGGAACCGATAAACTAATCGTCAACGCGGCTGTTCTTAGGCTGGTGGGGGTTGATGAAGCAAATTACGGCCAGACGGTTGGTCAACAGGCCAAATTGAATGTGATCATTAATGCCGAACAGCAAAGATCCGAATCGGTGCCTAATCCTGAAGCAAAGAGCATAGAAAAGGATTTATCTATTGCCGGGGTAATTAGTGATAATGAAACCCCTTATGTGTTTGTTCCCCGTGAACTTCTGGAAAAAGAAGGGGTTTTAAATTATTCTCAGGCTAAAGTTAAGGTAAAGAATAAGTCTGATTTGGAATTAGTGCGCCAAAAGATTGAGTCTCTTGGGTTGAGCACCACCTCGGCCTCGGACACGGTTCAGCAAATTGACCAGATTTTTTCGCTTTTTCGGATAATTTTAGCTGCTCTTGGTTCAATTGCCTTGGTTGTGGCCGCTTTGGGCATGTTTAATACTCTAACCGTTTCTCTTTTGGAACGAACCCGCGAGGTGGGTTTAATGAAGGCTTTGGGAGCGAAAAAAAGAGATGTCTTCTCGCTTTTCCTTTCTGAGGCAATGATAATTTCCTGTATTGGGGGAGGCTTGGGGGTGGTGTTTGGGTTCTTTCTGGGCGAAGGGGCTAATTATATTTTAAATTACTTGGCGCAATCTACCGGAAATGAGCCGGTGGACATTTTCCACACGCCTTTCTTTTTTGTTTTGATTATTATCCTTTTTTCTTTTGTGGTCGGTTTTATTACCGGAATGTATCCCTCACGGCGCGCCAGCCGCCTTAATCCTCTGGATGCCCTAAGGTATGAATAAAAATTCTTTACCCACCCGCGCTTTTTTGTTATATTCCTAATGAATGAAGTCTTCAATTACTCAATTAAAGGAAGGATTAGTTAAAGATTTATCTCCTTTTACCCCTTTACTTAAAGGCTTTGGCTTATTAGTCTTAGTCGGCTTACTTCTCGGCATATTTCAACATCAGTCCTTGCAAAAAGGACCAACTACCTATCATCGTGAGATTTTGGGGTTAAGTCAAGCTTCAATTACCAAAAATACGGACACCCATTTTAACCAGGGATCTTTTTCCTCTACCGAAGTTTCGGGAACTGGCAGTGGAGCAGTCGTCCAACTGGCTGGTAGTGGCGGCGAAAACTGGTGGAACTCTAGTTATTCTTTTAGGAAGCAACTTACAGTGACCAATAATTCAGGAAGTCAAGCTCTGGCCCAAGGAAGTCTAGTGGCTTTAACGCTTAATCACCAGGCATTGGTGAACAATTCTAAGTCACAAGCAGACGGTGATGATATCCGAATAGTATATTATTCGGGTGGTAATACGGAAATTTCCCGGGCGGTAGCAGTTGATACCGGCTGGAACCAGGTAGACTCTAAGGTGATGTTTAAGACCCAGACCGAGATTGGTGCCGGCAGTTCGGATAATAATTATTGGCTTTACTACGGAAACGATTCTGTTGGCGCCCCCCCAGATATTAATATCGGTTTTGGTGACGGTTCTGATGGTGACTTAACTGTGACCAGTGCGGGGACAGTAGTTAATAATTATGCCTATATTACCGACGCCACAGTCGCTTCCGGCTCAACAACTTTTAATGTTAACGATACTTCCGGCTTCACTGCCGGGGATGAAATTTTAGTCATTCAAGTTCAACACGACGGTGCCAATTCCAATGCCGGTGTGTACGAATTTCGGGAAATCTCCTCTATCAATGGCGACCAGATTACATTAGGTTCAGCACTGAGTAATACCTACTATTCCAATGATTTTGATAATGCCACAGCTTCGGCTGCCCAAATTGTTAGAGTTCCCCAGTATGGGAATGTGAGTATTAGCTCGGGTGCAAGTATTACAGCTCCAGCTTGGAATGGTTACCAAGGGGGAATTGTTGTTTTTCGGGCGCAGGGCACGGTGAATATCGCCGGAGATATTGATGTTAGTGCCAAAGGTTATCGTGGGGGGTACCATGGGGCTTCCAGTAACTGTGATGGTGCTCAAGGAGAGAGTTATAAAGGGAAAGATACCACTAACACTTGCTATGGCTACGGAGCTAAGAAGCTGGCCAAAGAAGGTGGCGGCGGATCTTATATTTGTGGCGGGGGCGGAGAATATGCGGGTAATTCTACTAATAGCGATGACTGGAATGGTGATGGTGGTGATGAGTATGCGCGGCACGGTGAAACCTACGGCCAGGCAGATTTAAGCACAATATTTTTTGGTTCTGGCGGCGGAGGTCAATGGGATGGAAGTGAGGGCGGCGGTTGTGGTAGCCAAACAATTTCTGATGGCGGTAATGGAGGAGGGATAGTCTTTATTTACGCTAATCAAATAACTTCCTCTACCGAGGGTATTTTATCCCAGGGACAAAGTACCAGCGGTTGTCAACGCGGTTCCTTCACCTATGGCTCTTCGGGGGGAGCCGGAGGATCAATATTTTTGATGGCCGAGGATATTAGTGGGACCGCGGGTTTTGCTGATGCCACAGGAGGTTCAGGTAATCATAGCCCCCAGAGAAGCGGCGGCGATGGTGGAGACGGCCGAGTTCGCTTGGTTTATTCCAGTCTCACGGGGTCTTCTTTTCCTTCAGCTTCAGATAAGGATTGGGATGATGATGCCAGCGTTTCTGCGGGCGACGAGGTTTCGGTTCTTCCTCCATCAGGGAATTGGGCTTCTCCTACAAACTCCAATGTCATTGATCTTATCTGGAACGGAGGTTGGGGGGATGGGTCGGACAGTTCCACGGCCTTTTCGGCGACAGTTGCCAATGTAGGGGCAAACTCTTCAATAACTTTTGAAATGAAAGCCGCCTCAAGTGTAGTTGATCTTTTATCAGCCAGCTATATTACCTTGGGGACAGCTAATTCGGGGACGACTTTTACCAAGACGAAATCTGATTTGGACGCTTTAGGTTTAGATGCGGGAAGTAACCGGTATCTTCAGGTACGGGCCGCACTTGCCTCTGCGAATGGGGTTACTAACCCTCAGCTGGACTCATTTACTATTTACTACATGGCCGACCAAGACAATCCCAGTAATCCCACAAGTTTAACGGCGTTGAGTGCTGACGGGGGTGCAGTAATAAACACAGATACCTGGTACAACTATCCGAGTCCCTATTTTAGCTGGAGCGGGGCGAGTGATGCTGACAGTGGGGTAGCTGGTTATTATGTATATTTTGGCACGAGCAGTAGTGCCAATCCCTTAACGGCGGGCAGTTACCAGACAAATGCAAGCTATGCCGCTTCGTCCCTGTCTAGCCCAAATACCTACTACCTGCGCATAAAAACCAAAGATAATGCTGGCAATGTCTCCTCGGACACCTGGGCGCCGTTTAGTTACCGATACGAAACAGGGGAGCCTGCCAATCCCTCATCAGTTTCTGTATTGCCGGTGGGCTACACTTCCATCAATTCTTTTCAATTCAACTGGACTCAAGGGAGTGATGATGATTCGGGCATTTGGGGGTATTGCTACAAAACAGGGACAACGGATACGGAGAGTGTTTACTATACAGATCAATGTACTACCGAGACTTCAGTGTCTTCTATTCCCGCCTACCAGAATGATGTCAATATTTTTTATGTTCGAGCCAAAGATAACGCCAATAATGTTAACAGTTCCTACAAGCAGATCAACTATTACTACAATGCCAATGCTCCCAGTGCCCCCCAGAATGTGGTGGTAACTGCGGCTTCTTCCATTGCGGGTACCAATTGTACTTCCACAGATAACTGTTTTAGCGTTAGCTGGGATCTGCCAGCAGAATATTCGGGAAGTATTGAGGCCTACTACTATTCCATTAATGTGGAGCCCACAGATAGTAATAGCACACAGACTAATGAGAGTCAGACGACTAACCGGGCTCTTAGTGCCCGTCCTTTGGCAACGCAACAGGGCGAGAATACTTTCTACATTGTAGCTAAAGACAACAGCGGGAACATCAATTACAACATATACGGCAGTGCGACTTTTACAACCACTACCACGGCTCCAGGAATTCCAACCAATGTCCAACTTAGCGATTCTTCAAACAGGGATGCAGAGAAATATCAATTAACAATTACCTGGGATGCTCCAAGTGAAGTAGGTTCAGGAATAGATCATTACAATATTTACCGTTCTACTGATGGGTCTAGCTACAGTCGGGTAGCTACGGCTTCGGCGGGCAGCACAGGCTATTTAGACACGGGTCTTGATAACAGCACCCGGTACTATTACAAAGTAAGCGCCGAAGATAATGCCGGTGCAGAGGGGAGTTTTAGTACTGTGGTCAGTGAAATACCTACAGGGAGATACACCACTCCGCCGGAAATTATTGTGGAGCCCAGCGTTAGCACTTCCATACTTTCGGCTACGGTATCCTGGCAGATGGAGCGGAGCTGCAAAGGCTATGTGCAGTTTAGAGAAAGCCAGGAGTCTAATTTTGTCGAGCAGGGGCCGGGGACAAGTGCTCTGGAGCATGAGGTAACGGTGGTAGGGCTTAAAGCTGATACCACTTACTACTACCGTATTCGTTGTGAGGATATTGATGGGAACGAGGCTTTTTCTGAGGAGGCGACTTTTAGCACGAACGATGCTCCCAGCGCGCCGATTAACCTGGCAGTAAGTCCGGCGAACAGCAGCACCAACAGCTTTGCCTTTTCCTGGGATGCTCCCACAGATATTGGGGTAACGATTGACTATTACTATTACAGTATTAATCAAGAACCTAATGAGAGCAACATTTCCAAGACAGCCTTAACTAAATTAGATGCCGGGCCGTATGCTACCCAACAGGGGGTGAATACCTTTTATGTGGTGGCCGTGGATGATGCCGGAAATTACAATTTTGATAATTACGCCTCGGTCTCCTTTACCGCGCAAACCATGGCTCCGGGAATTCCTCGTAATGTTCAGGTGACGGACAGCTCCGACCGCGCCAATAAAAGTTATCGTCTAACTATAGCCTGGAACAAACCATCAGACGGAATGGTTGACCACTACGATATCTACCGCTCACAGGACAACTCTGCTTTCACTAAGGTGGCGCAGGTAAGTGCTACAGGCTTCCTGGATACGGACTTAGATACCAATACCGTCTATTATTACTATGTCAAGTCAATTGACAACGCCGGGGCAACTTCAGCCCCGTCTACTACAGTCAGCAAGCAACCCACAGGCCGATATGTTACCCCGCCGGATTATGAAGGGGAGCCTAGTGTAGAAGCAACCTCCACCACGGCGGTTATTAAATGGACTACGGACCGGGCATCTACCTCTTTTGTCAATTATGGTGTTACTGAGGACATAGGGGAATCCAAGGGGAGTCTAGAAGAAGTTATTGCCCACGAGGTTGAACTAAGCGGGCTTGATCCTGCAACTAAATATTACTATCGGGTTCAGTCTTTTGACGAGGCTCGGGATTATACACTGGAGGAGGCTCAGTCCGATCTTTTCACTTTTACCACCTCGGTGGCTCCCGCGATTTCAGATGTAAAGATTGAGGATGTACGGCAGACAACGGCAATTGTTAGTTGGAAGACAACGACGGTGAGTACTTCCACAGTCAAATACGGGAAAACAACTGATTATGGGGGAACTATAGAGGATAAAAGTACGGGGTCAACAACAATACACACCGTCCGTCTTGGGGATCTTGATTCTGAGAGCCTGTATCATGTACGAGTACTGGGCACAGACACAGAGGGGAACAAACTTGAGAGTGACGACTATGTATTCCAAACACTGGCTTTCCCAAGAATTTTCAACCTAAGTTTTGAGCCGGTGGCCGGGGCAGCCAGCGCCACCATAGTGGTTAGTTGGGAGACTAATGTGGAGACAGACAGCATTGTAGAGTTCGCGCCCGCAGGGGAGACATTTGCGGAGAAGGCAAGTTCTGAATTGGTGAAAGAACATGAGTTAACTATTGCCGATCTCCAAGATAATACGGTTTATCATTTCCGGGCAAAGGGACGGGATCAATTTGGGAATGTGGCTCTGTCGGACCTGCAGGTTTATTCTACCCCTTTGAAGATACCACTTTAACCAACTCACATCTGGTGATTGTCTCCGATCTTCGGCCCTCTAAGCCCTATCATTTGCGGGTAATTTCCAAAGACGGGGCGGGCAATGAAACAAAATCTCAAGATCACGCGGAAATTACCGGGCGCGCCGCGGAAATTACCGGGCGCGCCACGGAAAGCGTGTTGGATTTGATTATTGTCAACCTGCAGGAAAGCTTTGGGTGGCTGGGCAATTTGGGGAAAATTTTTAGGTAGCGGCCGGACGGTGGCGCCGACGGCAGGATTCGAACCTGCGGCCTACTGCTTAGAAGGCAGTTGCTCTATCCTCTGAGCTACGCCGGCTTTTTGGTGGGCGAAGGGAGACTTGAACTCCCACGATCATTGATGATCATTAGCTTCTGAAGCTAACGCGTCTGCCAATTCCGCCATTCGCCCTCAGCGAATTGTTCAGCAATTATATTTTAACACGAGGATGGGTCATGAATACCCAACTTGGTTGTAATGACAATAACCAAGCACCAAATTACAAACAAATTCTAAATCCAAAATTCAAATAACCAAAACTTTTTGCATGGATAGGTCGCAGACTGAAGTCTGCTACTGCAGTTAAATCCTTTATGCCGCAGTTACATTTTAGCATATGAAAAAGTATCGTTTAGAATTTCATCTGCACACAAATTATTCCTATGATGCGGTGATAACAATAGAAGATCTGGTCAAGGCTCGAGATGAGGGGAAATTTGACATCGTCTGCATCACCGACCACGATACTGCAGAGGGAGCACTAGAGATAAAAGGCAAAAATTTATTTCCGGTTATTGCTGGGGAAGAGATAACAAGCGCCGATGGCCATCTTATCGGCCTTTTTTTAAAGGAGACTATTCCTCCAAACCTTCCTGCCGAGGAGACAATAGCCCGCATAAAAGATCAGGGCGGATTGGTCTATTCCCCGCATCCTTTTGATTTTCGCAATTTAGGTTTGGGCAAAAAAATCTACTCGCTGGCTTCTCAAGTTGATATCATTGAAGCCTTTAATGGTGCCGGAGATTTTTTCTGCCGAAATCATAGAGCAAAAAAATTTGCCGATGATTATCATCTTCCCGGAGTGGCCGGCAGTGATGCTCACTTTCCTGATGAAATTGGTACCTGTACCACACTTGTGCAGGCCCAATGCATTGATGATATAATGACCCCAAAAGGCCTGCTTAGTTCGCTGGACGATTGTGATGTGGATGCCCAATACCACTCTATATTTAAACACGCCGTGGAGCAGGTAATTTTATCTATAAAAAATAGAGGCTGGCGCGTTGTTAAACAAGGTTTTCGATTTAAATGAATTCACTGCCTATTTTAAAATGGGGTCTAAAATTGATGGGGGTGGTCTTGTGGGGCATTTCTTCGGTTTTTGTTTTGGGAGTGTCTTTTTTTATGCTCCTTAATTTTGCCCCCAATTCTTTAATTCCTTCTTTTGTAGAAAATAGTCTCAACTATTCTCTTTACAAGGCCCTGCCCAACCGCGGATCGGTTCTGGGTCACTTTGTTATTTCCCGTGATGCCAGAGGGGCTATTCTGCAAGAGTATCTAAAAGCCAGAAATTCTCCTCTTCTAAACCATGCAGATGATTTCATTAGGGCGGCTGATCAATATCGGCTTCCCTGGACTTTACTGCCGGCCATTGCCGGTAAGGAATCCGGGTTTGGCAAATCTATACCCAAGAATTCCTACAATCCTTTTGGCTGGGGAGTTTATACCGGTCAACAAACCGGTGTTAATTTTTCTTCCTGGAAAGAGGCCATTTTTAGTGTGGCCAAGGGGCTTAGAGAAAATTACTTTGACAAAGGACTGGACACGCCGGAAGAAATTGAGCCCTACTACACACCCCTCAGCCCGTCCAAGGGTCACCCTTGGCTTAATGATGTCTCCTATTTTATGCAAGAGATTGAAAACTGGCGGGAGTAGACGTGTTAATCTTGGTGCCGAGGGGGGGATTTGAACCCCCATCCCTTGCGGGACATGGTCCTAAGCCATGCGCGTCTACCAATTCCGCCACCTCGGCAAGATTCATCTTTTCTATTTAGCTCTTTGACTAATTTTACCATTGTGTTAAAATGCTTGCATGACCAGGATCGAGAAACTTCTGGGAGCAACTGTTATCGCATTAGTGGCCCTGCTGGGCGGCTCCTTTTATACAGACGGATATAAAAGCATTAGATCATACATCCCTCTGGTTGCCGACAGCCAAATATCTGCTCAAGAGGCCAAAACCAAAGTTCTTGATTACATTGTGGCCAATTTCCCTCTTACCAAAGACCAGGTTAATGTTGATCATATCAGTAAAGAAGACGGACTATATAAACTGGATATCACGGCTCAGGGACAAAAGGTTGTCAGCTATCTTACTCCGGACGGGAGGATGTTTTTCCCTCAAGGGTATAGGGTAGATGAGGGGACGGTCGCCGGATCGCAGAGTACTCCTTCCCCGGCATCTCAAGAAATTCCCAAAACCGGCCAGCCCGATGTTAAGTTGTTCACCATGGCTTTTTGTCCCTATGGAAATATAGCCGAAAAGGCAATGGCCCCGGTGGCTAAGCTTTTGGCCAACCAGATAGATATTGCGCCGCACTATGTGGTTTACAGTAATTATCAAGGCGGAGGTCCAAAGTATTGCCTGGATGATGAAAGCCAATATTGCTCCATGCATGGCGTTAACGAACTAAAGGAGGACATTAGGGAGTTGTGCATTTATAAAAACAACCGTGATAAGTACTGGGACTTTGTCTCAAAGGTTAATGAAAACTGCCAAGTTTCCAACATAGAAACCTGCTGGAGACCGATTGCCGAAAATTTAAACTTAAGCGCGAGCAAGATAGAAGATTGCCTTAATACAATGGGAATAGAGTTTAGCAGGCAGGAACAGGCATTAAATGAAAAGTATCGGGTAACGGGATCTCCGACATTAATTATTAACGGAGTAAGATATAAAGGTCAAAGAACTTCTGAAGATTACAAAAAGGCCATCTGTAATGCTTTCACCAATCCGCCGGAAGAGTGCCAAACCAAGTTAACTTCCGAAACCAACCCGTCCAGCGGTTCATGCCAATAGAAGATTTGCAAGAACAAGAAAAAACAAAAGCACCTCAGGACATTCCTAAAGCCGTTCTTCTTATTGAAGATGATATCTTTGTTAAGGATCTTTACGAAAGGACTCTCACCAAGAGGGGATACAAGGTTATCGTCGCTGAGGATGGCGAGGAGGGAGTGAAAAAGGCCAATGAGAATGTGGAAGAGATTGGATTGGTTCTTTTAGATATTATGATGCCCAAACTTAACGGAATTGAGGTTTTGCAAAAACTTATGTCTAACGAAAAGACTAAAAATCTTTATGTGGTTCTTTTAACCAATTTGGGACAGGAATCTATAATCAAGGAGGCTTTTAATATCGGCGCCAAGGGCTATATGCTTAAGGCAAGGCTGTTGCCAGCCCAAATTGCCGATAATATAGATGAGTTTTTCCGTACCGGCATCTTCCCTCTTCACGAGCCAAACGGTCTTTAATTTCTGCTCCGTGAGCCAAGCCTCCACCAGAATAGCGGAGCTTTACTTTTTGACCAAGGGTTTTACTTCAGACAACAAGACGCTCTCCGACAAAAGTCCTTTCGGGTTGAAGAAAGCATCTAGTTCTTCGTCAATCTGCTGTTCAATTGTCCGGCGGTGATTGGTCACAACTTCATTAAAGGTATAATTGGCAATTACTGAGCGGATTCTAGATCGGGACACTGGCCGGACAATTTTGGAAACAAACCGGTCGCCAACATTCTCCCACAATTCTGGAAGCATATTTTTATTAATTTTAAAAAGGATAGTACCTTCAACCACAACCAGTTTATTGTCGCGGGTCACAGCATTAATTGGCTCATCGCCAAAAACTTCCGGATTGGACAAATCTATAGTGTGGGAAATGTTATATTCCAAAGTTTGGGCGTTGAACAGCTTGGCTATCTGCCAGAAGGGGATTTTAAGATGCAGACCGGGTCCCCAAACTTTGGGCAAAATGCCCCGACCTCGGTCATAGACACAGGCTACATGCCCTGGAGGAACGGAAATAAAAAAACCGCCGACAACTTCATCTACCAAAATAGAAACGACAAGTTTATCAAACATAACAATCTAAATAGCAATTTTATAATTCAGCAGGCAGAGTCTGCTGAATAAACTAATGGTGCCGCCAGGGGGATTTGAACCCCCGATCTTCAGGATGAAAACCTGATGTCCTAGACCAGACTAGACGATGGCGGCATGGTAAAAGCGACAACTTCAACGATTACCTTTCTGTGTAAGGGATTTTTTAATCGCCTCAAGTATTTCCGCTGCCAGATCTTTCCCTCCCAAACCAAAGGCCAATCCGCCAGCAATGGCTATCATAGCCACCAGTCCGGTAAAGAGCGTATTAACCATCTGCTCGGCTATTTTCAGCTGGCTCAAGGCCGCCAAAATGCTAAAAGTAATCACCGTGTATTTAGACAGAGCAGCCAGAACATTGGCGGTAGATGAAGCCAGAGCCGCCGCTCCACTACGGACAAAGTCAGCTGTAAGGTCGGCAATGATTACTCCAAACATTACGATGACCACGGCGACAATAATATTGGGAATATAACCTAAAAGGCCTCTCATCATGACGGTAATCTGAGACAATCCCAATACTTCCACCGCGGGAGTTAAAAAGATAATGACCACTGTCCACTTTATTAGATCGGCAATCAGATCTACCGGGGTGACCGTACTGCCGAGATCCTGGAGTCTTCTGGTTAAACCTACCTTATCGGCAAACGGCTCCAGTTGTATTACCTTAAGTATCTGTAAGGTCAGTTTCTTACAAATACCAGCCACCAGCCAGCCAATAAGAAAGATAACCAGCATCCCTACCAGCCGCGGAGTAAAAGATATTACAGAATTAATTCCCTCATTAACGGCAATTATTACCTGATCAGTCATTTCTTATCACCACCTTTCAGTTCTTTCAATTTCCACATGAATATTTTACCACGAGATCTTGCCTTTGGATAATCCAGAGTAAAATTAAGCGCTTCCTTTAATAAAACTCGATCTTCTTCCTTGGCCAGTTTAATGTAGAGTGCCTTATGCCTTAAATCACCCAAAGCCAAAGCTAACCGGTAACCAAAATCTTGAAATTCGTGCCTAATAAAACCTTTACCTTGCTTGTTTTTTCTACTTTCAAGAATTGATTTGAGGTTTTTCATCTAAAAGCTAATTATGAGAGTTTTGCAGAATTTAGATTTAGCGTTATTTTTAGTAAACTCCAGGCACTGAATCTTAAATGTTAAATGTCAAAATTCAAAACCGCAAATTAAAACCCAAAATCTGATGGGATTTTAAATTTTAGATTCGGTAATTAGAAACCTCCCACATTTTTAAACAATTCTATTTTAGACTGGCCTTCCTCCGAATTAAAGTGCACCGAGACGACATCTATTCGGTAAGCTTCGGGTAATCTTTTCTGGTGGTTACGGCTAAGAAATTGATAGGCGCTCTTCTTGAGTGTGCGCAATTTATGATTATCGACCGCTTCAAAAGGTTCCAGCATTTGGTCGCCGATGCGCGTTTTAACTTCAACAAAGGCCAGTGTGTCTCCGTCAATGGCAATCAAATCAATTTCTCCCCATCGGCGGGCGCGGTAATTTTTTTCGATGATCTGGTACCCATTCTTTTCAAGAAAATTCGAGGCTATCTTTTCACCAAGCTGACCAAGTGAGAGCGCAGAGGGCATGAATTATCGTCAAGCTTGCCGCTGCTAAACTGGATAACCACCAGGTGGAAAGCCACACTGGCAAGGACATGGCTTTCGGCTCAAGATACCGCTCCTGTGGAGCGGAGTTTTACCTGCATGGCCGCTTTGCCCTTTCTTTGCCGAAGATAATAAAGTTTGCTTCGTCTAACCTTGCCTTTTTTTATTACCTTAACTTCAGCAATTAATGGGGAATGTAGAGGAAAAATACGCTCCACTCCTACCCCGCCCTTGGCAATCTTTCTAACCATAAAAGTACGGGAGATACCCTTTCCCTTCATGGCAATAACCACTCCCTGAAAGGCTACCAGCCGCTCTTTTTCGCCTTCCCTTACTTTTGTTTTTACTTGTACCGTATCGCCAACAGAAAACATGACAAATTATTAGGGATCAATTAATCTCTTATTACATTTCTAATTATCTTACTATTTTGCCTTCCTAAAAGCAAGCTGACCCAGCTTTTTATCCAATTTGACCTTAATTTTATCTCCTTCCCGAAACTCTCCGGCGATAATTTTATCCGAAAGTTGATTTTCCAGCTCTCTCTGGATAGCCCGCCGCAAAGGCCTGGCCCCAAATTGGGGATCAAAGCCGACTTCAGACAAAAATTCTTTGGCCTCCTTAGATACCTCTAAGCTAATTCCCTGTTCGGCCAGTCTTTTTTTGGTATCTTCCAAAAGAAGATCCACAATCTTAAGAATTTGATCCTTGGTTAAAGATTTAAAAATTACAAATTCGTCAATACGGTTTAAAAACTCCGGTCTAAACTTAGCTTTGAGCAGTTCCTCCATTTTTGTCTCCAGTTCTTCGGCAGCTATCTTAGATAAGTGCGCGTCCTGGATTAACTTACTGCCCAGATTAGAGGTCATGATGATAATCGTGTTTCTAAAATCCACCGTTCTTCCTTTTCCATCGGTCAACCGTCCATCTTCAAGAATTTGCAGAAGCAAATTAAAAACATCCGGGTGCGCTTTCTCGATTTCATCCAACAAAATAATAGAAAAAGGATGGCGGCGGACTTTTTCTGTTAATTGACCGCCTTCCTCAAACCCCACATACCCGGGGGGCGAGCCAATTAAGCGGGCTACCGTATGTCTTTCCTGATATTCACTCATGTCTAATCTAATCATGGCCTCTTCAGAGCCGTACAAGGTATCGGCCAGAGCTCTGGTTAACTCCGTCTTGCCCACGCCGGTTGGTCCTAAAAACATAAAAGACCCAATAGGACGCCGGCGGTCTTTTAGCCCGGCCCGCGCTCTCCTGATGGCTTCCGAAACAATCTTAACCGCTTCATCCTGACCGACAATCTTTAAATGAAGTCTTTCTTCAAGTTTGAGCAATTTTTCCCGCTCTTTCTCGGTTAATTTGGTCACCGGAATACCGGTTATTTTGGAAACAACTCGGGCAATATCCTCCACCGTAACCTCTGGCTGTTCGGTACCTCGGCTTCTTTTCCAGATTTCTTCAATTTCTTCTTGTGACTCGGTAAGTTTTTGGATTTCCTGATCAATCTCCCTAACCCGCTTTTTTTCTTTAGCTCTTTCTGCCGCCTCTCTTTCCTGTTTTAGAGCCTTTATTTTTTCTCTAAGCTGCACCAAATTAACCGGCGGCTTAATAGCTCTCATTCTTACCTCGGCCGAGGCTTCATCTATCAAATCAATCGCTTTGTCGGGCAAAAAACGATCGGCGATATAGTTATCAGATAATTTGGCCGCCGCTTCTATCGCTTCATCGGTGATTTTTACGCGATGGTGAGCCTCGTAACGATCGCGAAGTCCTTTTAGAATTTCAATAGTCTGTTCTACAGTATTTTCGGAGACAATAATTGGCTGGAAACGGCGTTCTAAAGCGGCATCTTTTTCCACATACTTTTTATATTCCCCCAAGGTAGTAGCTCCAATAGCCTGGAGTTCTCCCCGCGCCAGAGCAGGCTTTAGGATATTGGCTGCGTCAATAGCGCCCTCCGCCGCCCCAGCCCCGACCAAGGTATGCAGTTCATCAATAAAAAGAATAATCTTCCCTTTGGCGGCGATAATCTCGTCTAGGGCGGCTTTAAGTCTTTTTTCAAATTCACCGCGATACTTAGTCCCCGCCACCATGCCGGCCAGATCTAAGGCAATAACCCTTTTGTCTTTAAGAAGATCGGGGACTTCGCCTTTGGCAATTCGCATGGCCAGTCCCTCGGCGATGGCTGTTTTCCCCACTCCGGGTTCACCAATAAGCACGGGATTATTTTTAGTTCTGCGGCAAAGGATATTAATTACCCGTTCAATTTCCTTTTGCCGGCCGATAACCGGATCCAGCTTACCTTCATGTGCCAGACGAGTCAAATCCCGAGAAAACTGATCCAGGGTTGGAGTAGAGGAACTCTCGGCCGCTTTTTCCCCTTCCTTTAATCCTTCGCCGACCAATTTGATGACCGCGGCTCTGGTTTTGGGGAGATCCAAGCCGAATTTTTTAAGTGTTTGCGCCGCCAATCCCTCCCCTTCGCGAATTAAGCCAAGCAAAAGATGTTCTGACCCCACATAATTGTGATTTAGTTGACGGGCTTCATCATAGGCCAGTTGGAGAACTCGCTTAGTTCGGGGAGAAACATCAGGAATTTCCACCTCGGTTGCTCCCCTGGGAAGAATATTTTCCAAATACTTAGCAATTTCATTCGGTTTTATTCCCAATTCCTGAAAAACCCTGGTCACCACATCAGTCTCTTCGGTTAAAGCTAGGAGTAAATGTTCGGTATCCAAAGTCTGATGATTGAGTTCCACTGCTTTTTGTGCCGCATTTTGAATAACTTTTTTGGCGCGTTTGGACATTAGTTCCATCACATCTACTGACTCTTCGCGGGGAACTCGGCGGAAGGATCTGAAGGGACTATCCTCAAAAAAGTCTTTAAACGGAGAGCCAAAGGAACTCTGCTCTCTTTGTCTCTGAGCGCAAACATCACAAAGATTGGTAACCTTGCGCCCACGGGCGGTAATATCCACAATTTTAGTCGTTGCCGGTCTTTTTCCACAAACATCACACAACTCCATATTAATGGCCGGTAACAGCAGAACTAATTCTGCGTCTACAAAAAATCCGAATTGAGGTTCGCTATTACCGGGCGTTGCTCTCTCTTCCATTCTAGCACCTAAGGTCAATCAACTCGACATCGGCCAACCCGGGCGAGACGGCGGCAGCACCGAAGAAGATGATAATACAGAAGGCACATTGGTGGTTGCCAAAATTTTGAACAAAAAGGATGAAGCGCGCAACTTAAGGCAAGTTTGCCGTCTCAATTTTCGTAAAAAGAGGATGAGATCTGGTATCGGTATTAATTTGGCTCACAAGTTCATTTAGATAATTTACTTCATTCTGGAGAGACGGCCAAAGCTGGGGTGAACGAAGACCAAGCATTTTAAAGATCTCTTCGGAAGTTTTTGGCATCAGGGGCATTAACAAATAGGCTATTGAAATGATTAGCAGATAGAGTTGTTTAAGCGCCCAAAAATAATTTTCGGAATCGGACTTCTTAATTTCCCAGACTTTGGCTGTGTCAAAGAACTTATTTCCGAAGGCGGATAGATTAATTATGACCTCCAAATAGTTGCGGAACTGGCAATTTTCCAGAAAATTTCTGGAGTTCTGAAAAGCCTTGTTAATTTCTTCTTCAATCTCTTTTTTTATCTGTTGATCTTTAATTAGATTAATATCTGCTCCCTTGGCAATTGATAAAGAGCGGTGGACGAAATTGCCGATATTACCAATAAGAATAGAATTAACTTTTTCCTTGAAATCTTCCCAGTAAAAACTGGCTTGCTTATTTTCCGGCATGATATAGGTGAGATAAAAACGGACGATATCATTTCCGTATTTTTCCACGAACTCTTTTATGTCAATGGAAATGCCGCGGCTTTTGGAGAACTTTTGCCCGGCCAAATTTAAAAACTTATTGATGCAGATAACATCGGGCAGGTGAAGATTAGAATTATAAATCATTAGCTGGCCGGGCCAAAACAAGGTGTGAAAGACCAAATTATCCTGTCCCATAAAATAATAATGCTTTGAAACAGTACCCGGTACTTCATGAGGGCTTGGTTGCCACCAATCGGCCAATTGACCATTAAGAAGATCTGTCTCTTCCTCTTGACTTGGCACCTGCAGTTCTGCCTTTTTCTGATCTAAACCATATTCTTGCATTCTAGCCCAGAGTAGGGAAGCTGAATAATATCCAATGACGGCATCAAACCAAACATAAATGCGCTTGTTCTCTATATCTTTGATCAACTTATCTTTAGGTATCCGATTTACGGGCAGGGGGACGCCCCAGTCTAGATCACGGGTAATAGCGCGGGGTTTTAATCTTTCTTTAAGCCAGCCCCGAGTTTCTTGATAGATCCAATCTCGCCAATTCCTGCCGTATTCAGTAACATAGTTTTCCAGTTTTGGCTGCATTCTAGACCAGTCTAAAAAATAGTGCTGGGTATCTCTAAGCTCCACCTTACTATCAGAGAGCTTACTAAGCGGATTAATAACTTCCCCCTGCTCCAGAATTTTGTTGCAGCCTTCACAGTAGTCACTGCGAGCATCCTTAAATCCACAATGGGGACAAGTTCCCACGATATAACGGTCAGGTAGAAATTTCTTCTCTTTTTCCGAATAGTATTGCTGGGTGGTGTCAATAAAAATATAACCCGCTTCCAATAATTTTATGAAGAAATTTTGGACAATTCTATGATGGTGGGGCGTGTCAGTTCGTGTGTAAAGATCATAGCTTAAGCCTAAAACATTCAAAAAGAGGTTAATATCTTTGGCATGGTATTCTTCTACAATTTCTTGGGGCGACCTACCCCTTTTATCCGACTCAACGGTAATTGGGGTACCATGGCAATCTGAACCGGAAGCCATCAAAACATCGTTGCCACTTAAGCGGTGATACCGAGCGCAGATATCGGCCGGTAAAAGATAGCCAGCATAATGGCCAACATGCAGATTCCCATTAACATATGGCCAGGCTACCCCGATAAAAATTTTCCTCTTCATAATAGTCATCCTACCACAGGATTAGAGAATAGACAATTGAACCTGCCCTCCCGGCGTGGCTTTTCGGTTTATGGGTGATAAAAACAACGAGGCGAAATACTAAGGAGATTTTAGATATTGCCTGTGCTAGAATACATCTATAATGCCGGATAAATTTAGCGCCACCTGGATTTCCTATACCTCAATAAATGATTTTCTCACCTGTCCTCGTGCCTATTTTCTGAAAAATGTTTATCGAGACCCCAAAACCGGCCATAAAGTAAAAATTGTTACCCCTGCCCTAACACTGGGTCAGGCAGTTCATGAAGTTTTGGAATCACTGTCCGTAATTCCAGTTGACAAAAGATTTGCAACTCCTCTTATCGCCCGGTTCGCTAAAATATGGGAAAAATACCACGGCAAAAGAGGGGGATTCCCCAGTTTAGAGGTGGAAGCAAAATATCGCCAGCGGGGACAGGAAATGATCAGACGGGTAATAAATCATCCCGGGCCTTTGGCCAATTTGGCAGTAAAAATTAATATGGATCTGCCGTACTTCTGGTTGTCCGCAGAAGACAGCATCATCCTCTGTGGGAAAATTGATTGGCTGGAATATCTACCGGAAACAGACAGTGTTCACATTATTGATTTTAAAACCAGTAAACTGCCCGAAGATTCGTCTTCACTTCAGCTGCCAATTTACTTTTTAATAGCCCAAAATTGCCAAAAACATAAAGTTGCCAAAGCAAGTTACTGGTACCTGGCCAGAAACAATACACCCACCGAAGTTCCTCTGCCCGATATTCAGGAAACAAGGGAAAAAATTTTAGGCATTGCCAAGCAGATCAAACTGGCACGTCAATTCGAAAAATTTATGTGTCCTCATAAAAATGGATGCCATGCCTGTTTGCCTTATGAAGCTATCCTTCGCAGACAGGCAGAGTTTGTCGGCACAGATAAATTAAAAAGAGACCTGTATGTTTTAGACAGATCATCTCTAAAACAGGTAAATGAAAGTACCATCCTCTAAATCAACACTAGGAATAAGAAGATGTCAGCTTTGGGGATCCTTTAATGTAAATCGAAATGCACCATGGCGCCCCTGGAGGGATTCGAACCCCCATCAACGGTTCCGAAGACCGTCACTTTATCCGTTAAGCTACAGGGGCTAAATCTACTCTTATTCTATCATCTGCTTTTGACAAGAGCAAATAAAGGAAGGTAAAATAAAAGGCGCGAGGTTCACGTTTGATAAATCTTGCCGAGGTGGCGGAATTGGTAGACGCGCGAGACTTAAAATCTCGTGGTGGCAGCACCGTAAGGGTTCGATTCCCTTCCTCGGCACAATCTCATAAATATGAAAGTTCGTCCGCCGGTCGTGGCAGGGGCCTTTTACCCCCAGGATACTAATGAACTGCAAGCTCAGATTTATCACTTTTTAGAAAGTGTTGAAACCGTGATGAGGGAAACACCACCAATCATTATTGTTCCTCATGCCGGATATGTTTTCTCAGGTCAGGTGGCCGCCTATGGACTTAGGCAATGGAAGGGAAGCGATATCAAGACTGTTATTCTCCTGGGTAACAGCCACCAGAATTATTTTTATCAAGCCGCTCTAGACACTTCAGACCACTGGGTCACTCCATTGGGCGAAACTGAGGTAGACTTGGCACTTGGCCAAGACTTATTAGAAAAAAGCTCTCTGGTAACAGAAGATTTAAAGATTCATGCCGCGGAGCACTCTCTTGAAGTACAGCTTCCGTTTTTACAATTAATTTTAAACCAATTTAAAATTGTTCCTCTACTTTTGGGTTCGCCGTCCAAGCAAAGAGCCAAAAATCTAGCTCTCTTGCTCAAGTCCTACCTCAATCGGCAAACCGTTTTAGTGGCCAGCTCTGATCTTTCCCACTATCCTTCTTACGAAACTGCCAACCTGGTTGATAAACAGACAATTGAGTCTATCTTGTCACTTGATGTAGACCGCTTTGAAATGACCACCGAGAGTCTAATGGCTCAAGCCTATCCCAATTTGGTTACCTGCGCCTGCGGGGCAGGAGCTATAAAAACGGCGATGTTTTTAGCTAGAGACTTGAATTTAACAGGACGGTTGCTTAAATATGCTAACTCTGGAGATGTAGGTGGAGAAAAAAGCAGAGTAGTGGGATACGGGGCAATAGCGTTCAGTTAAAAAATAAAAGTGAAAAATGAAAAATCTCAAAGAACTCCTCAAGATCGCTCGTCAAACTCTGGAAGAATACGTTAAAACCGGGCGGATACCAAGAATTGAGGTTCAAAACGAGGCCTTGCGGCAACCTCATGGAGCTTTTGTTACCCTCCGCAAAAATGATAAACTACGCGGTTGCATTGGCATTTTAGAATCAAATCAACCGCTTTGGCAGGTAATTCAGCAACAGACCATTGCTGCTGCCGCCCAAGATCCACGGTTTCCACCAGTCTCCGAAAGCGAATTAAAAGATATTAAGATTGAGATTTCAGTTCTATCTCCCTTGCAAAAAGTTAACTCTTGGAAAGAAATTGAACTTGGCAAACACGGCGTAGTCATAGAGCAGGGGAGTCGGCGAGGCGTTTTCTTGCCTCAGGTAGCCAAAGAGACCGGTTGGGACCTTAAGACTTTCCTCGGCCAATTGTGCTTTCAAAAAGCTGGCCTTCCCTGGAATGCCTACCAAAATCCCCAGACAAATATCTACATTTTCAGTACAAAGACGGCAAGTGAATCAGATTCCTCCCAATCTTATTAAAAGGGCATGTCGTCAATTTCTTTCTCTGGCGGGACAGTTTCGCCTGTCGGTTCTTCTATCTTAGCCGATTGCGGAGGCGATGCTATTCCCTCGCCTTTAGCTTTAGGAATTACAAAATTCCTCACTACTACTTCGGTTGTGTAGCGATCCTGCCCTTCTTTATCCTGCCACTTTCTCGTCTGCAGCCTGCCATCAACATAGATATAATTGCCCTTGGTCACATTCTGGCTAATGTATTCTGCCGCCTTCGCCCAAACTACGCACCGTGTAAACTCTGGCACCTCTTTCCACTCATCTCCTTCCCGGTAAGATCTGCTGGTAGCAATATTTAAAGTACAAACCGGCGTGCCATTAGCCGTATATCTTAATTCCGGATCCTGCGCACACCTGCCCAGCAGGGTTACATTATTGATACTAAAAGCCATACTTAATCACCACCCTTCAATGATATAACATTAATAGACGAATTATTACCGACACTTTTTCAGATATAATTAATCTATACTTAACAAAATTACCATACTGCTTTCCTCTAGCATATTGACCCAACTTGTTGTGTGCTTCAAAGCAAATTCCAGCAGCCGTGTACGATAAATTTGGATAAATTAATTCTTTCTTAGGCGCTATTAGCGTTCATTTGCATCATTCGCATTCGCTAGTATATTGGTATTGTACTGTGATTATTGTACAATACCTTTATGACTCTTTCCATCGGCATCGTGGGGCTGCCCAACGTAGGTAAATCTACTCTTTTTAACGCCCTTCTTTCCAAACAGATTGCCGATACTTCTCCTTATCCTTTTTGCACCAAAGAGCCTAATGTGGGCGTCGTAGAAATACCAGATTCCCGCCCGCAAAAACTGTCTAAAATGGAAAAATCGAAAAGAGTTGTTCCGGCAGTGATTAAATTTGTGGACATTGCCGGCTTGGTTAAGGATGCCCACAAGGGTGCCGGGCTGGGCAATCAATTTCTAGCTCATATCAGAGAAGTAGACGCCATTATACATGTTTTAAGACTCTTCAAAAATGAATCAGTCGGCAAGGCAGGTAAAATTAAGCCTACTTTAGATTACCAAACCGTAGCCACCGAATTAATTTTTGCCGACTTGGCCACTTTAGAAAAGCAAAAAAAGCCTAAACCACCGCAGATTACCAAAGAAGACCAATCTCGGTGGGAAGTTATCCAAAGAGCAAAAAAGCTTTTAAATGACGGTACCACTTTAGTTCGCAGTGATCTATCGGACAAAGAAAAGGCTCTTCTGTCCTCACTACACCTCTTAACTCTAAAACCAGAGCTGATCGTTTTAAACATTGACGAGTCTCAATACTCGAAACAAAAAGAAATTCTTGACCAATTTGCCGCCTTTGATGCGGTGGCAATTTGCGCCAGGCTGGAATGTGACCTCGGGGAACTCAACGATGAAGAACGGCGGGAATATCTGCAAACTCTAAATCTTGCCCACTATGGGCTGGAGCAGTTAATTCTCAAAACGTTTAAATTGCTAAATCTGGTCACTTTTTTTACAGTTAACCAAAACGAGGCGCATAGCTGGATAGTAAAAGAAGGGACTACAGCTCTAAATGCTGCCGGAGAAATCCATACTGACATGCAGAAAGGTTTTATTAAAGCTGCGGTTTGTCCATTTGAGACTTTTATAAAACATGGGGGATGGAAAAAGTCTCTAGAAGATGGAGCAGTGAGGTTTGAAGGTAAAGACTATTTAGTGCAGGAAGGAGACGTGGTTGAGTTTAGATTTAAGTAAGAAACTTAACTCCGCAACCTCAAACTTGCTACACCTGGGATGCAAAATTAAGACAGACGCGGGTGAAGGTGTCTGGATCTTCAAACATAGGAATATGAGCCAGGTGATTAAAAATCTCAACTTTAGGATTGGGCAATAAAGAGGCAATACGTTCAGCGTGAAAGACAGGAATTACCCTGTCTTTTCTGCCCCAAATTAGCAAGGTTCGCACTTTAACCTCTCTAAAAACTCTCTCCAGGCCTGCGTACCTAATCTGGTGCAGAATTTCCCCTGTGGCGCGGCAGGTACACCAATCCTCCAAAATCTGGTTTAAAATCTCTTTTCTTTGAAGGTGCGGATTGCCAAAGAGGTGATAGTAATTTAAAACAATCTGCGGAAATGACAAAGGCAGGAATTTCAACAATTGTCTTCTTAACTCAGAGGGTAGGCGCGTTAGCTGTAAAACCAAAGGTAAATGGAAGGGCAGACCCACCGTATTGGCTAAAATAAGCGTTTTTACTTCAGGAAGACGAGTAGCCAAAATGGCGGCAACCCCGCCGCCCATAGACGAGCCGACAAGCGTAATTCTTTCCAAACGCAGTTTGTTGATTACCTCTTCATAATCCTCCGCCAGAGACCAAAATACATTTGGCCTTCTCTGATAATATTCCAGATCCTTAGGTAGTTCAAAGGCGATGACACGGAAATTTTTTACCAAAACGGGGAAACTTTGCGTCCAAATAAAAGAAGAAGATGCCCACCCGTGAAACAAAACCATCGGCCATCCCCACCCCTTGTCGTAGTAGGTAATAATCTCACCAGAGTTCAGACGAAATTCTTTTTTAAAAGAAAGAAATTCCTGATAGGTCATAAAAATACCCCTCAGATGTCAGCTGTCAGCGTATTTTTATATTACCACTTCTAAACCACTCTATTTTTTTATTTCTTTACCCGCGTACCAGAAAACCGCCAGTACCAGAAACTAAAAGAACATGATAGAATACGAGAGATCTTTTTTTGCCGGGTCGTCTAAGGGTAGGACAGCGGGTTTTGGGCCCGTTAATCGTGGTTCGAATCCACGCCCGGCAGCCAGCCAAGTAGGAGCAAACTAAGAACTGTTCTTAAAATAGCTTAGACATAAACAAAAAGTTAGACTCCTGGTACAATTAAAAATGCCCTCACCGAACATTTTAAAAGATTACTTTTCCAATGCCTACTATCACATCTATAACAGGGGTATCAACAAACAGGACATATTTAAACATCCCGATGATTATGAAAAGTTTATCGACCACTTTAAATTGTGTCTAACCCCGGTGCAAAAGTTAATAGAAGAAAAAAATGAACTTATCGTCAAAAAGGGTCCTACCCGTAGGATAGAACAGTTAATTAATGCCATTAATAAGGGACTTAAATACAGAACAGATAAAAACATCAGCTTACTTGCCTACTGTCTAATGCCTAACCATTTTCACCTACTTGTCTTTCAAAAAACCAAAGATGCCATTACAATATTAATGAAAAGATTGGTTACCGGATATACCGGCTATTTTAATCATAAGTACAAAAGGCGCGGCCCGCTATTCGAAAGCCGCTATAAAGCCTGCCATTTTACCATTGATCCCCGAATTCAAACCTTATTGACCTGCAGATACATAGAAAGAAATCCTCTGGCGGCAAACATAATCAACATTAACAAACTCCATCGCTATCCTTATTCAAGTTTGCAATTTTATGGGAATAGTCGAAAAATGAAGCCAGTCAAACCAATTTGGTTAAGTACCTTAAGGCTAAAAAGAATTTTTAGTAAGATAAAGCAGAGTCCCAACGGTCCAATTGAAAATCAAATTGCCAAAAAAGAAACTTATCTGGAGTTTGTTACGGGTGATTTACTTTTTAACACAGAAGACGTCCGCTTGGTAAATATGTTTGAATAATTAATTGTACCAGATTGTAGCGCTTTACGCGCAGTAGCAAGCATTTTAAGAACAGTTCTTATGGGGCGCAATATATCTATCCGCGGAGCGCGGGAACACAACTTAAAAAATATTAATTTAGACATCCCCAAACAAAAACTAATCGTTTTCACCGGTATCTCCGGGAGCGGTAAGTCATCATTGGCTTTTGATACTATCTACGCCGAAGGACAAAGGAGATATGTCGAATCCTTGTCTCCCTATGCCCGCCAATTTTTGGGCATTATGGACAAGCCGGATGTGGATCGAATTGAAGGCCTGGCTCCTTCCATCTCCATCGGACAAAAGGAAATCTCTCACAATCCTCGTTCTACCGTGGGAACAATCACCGAAACTTACGATTTCCTGCGCCTGCTCTTCGCCAGAATTGGCCACCCTCACTGCCCTCAGTGCAGCCAGGAAATCCAAACCCAAACTCCTCAGCAGATTGTTGACCAGATTACCTCTTTAATAAAGCGCGAACTTGGCAAAACCGTGAATAAAAAACGCGGGGTGCGGATAATTATCCTTTCCCCATTAGTCAAGGATCGTAAAGGAGAATACAGCGCCCTACTGGGGGAACTTCTCAGAAAAGGCTTTACCCATGCTCGGATTGACCGCCAAGTCCGCCGGCTTGACGAGGATTTGGTTTTAATCCGAACTAACCGCCACACCATCGAAGCTGTAGTAGACCGACTGGTAATAAAAAAAAGCCTAGATCAGGAACTAAAAAGAAGATTAACCGATTCCGTGGAAAAAGCCCTAAAATTAAGCAACGGCACTCTCATTGTCTCCTTGGTTAACGACTCTTCTTTTGATTTTCCCCAAAGCCCCCAAGATATGAAAGATCACCTTTTTTCTGAACTCTTTGCCTGCCCTAAATGCAATATCAGCCTTCCCCAACTAGAGCCGCGCACCTTTTCGTTTAATTCACCTCACGGCGCGTGTCCACTTTGCGGAGGGTTAGGCATACAACTTAAAATAGACCCGACCAAAGTTTACAATCCTAATTTAACCATCAACGAAGGCGGAATTTATCCCTGGTCATCTATCGGCGACAGCAATAGCTGGATAGGCCGGCTGTTGGAAGCTCTATCCCAAACTTACCATTTCTCACTGGATATGCCAATCAAGGAATTGCCAGAAAAAATCTTGGAAATCATTTTATTTGGCGCCGGAGACAAAACTTTCACAGTTAAAGCCTACAGCCGCTCGGGAAGTGTCCGAGAATACCGCACCAAATTTGAGGGCGTGGTCAACAATCTTGAACGCCGCTACCGCGAAACTAATTCCGATCAAATCCGCCGTTGGATTGAAAAATTTATGAAGCAAACAATATGTCCCAAATGCCAAGGGACGCGCCTTAAACCCGCTGCTCTGTCTGTAACCATAAAGGGCAAAAATATTGCCGAGATTTCTGCTTTGTCAATTAACGAATTTAAAAACTGGATCGACGAACTTAAGGAAATAGAAGCAGTCCCTCGGGAGAGGTCTCCCCTAACTGAACGGGAAAGACAAATTGCCAGACCGATTATAAAAGAACTAACCAGCCGAGTAAGATTTTTAACCGATGTCGGTTTAGGCTATTTGACTCTCAACCGAACCGGATTTACCCTCTCTACCGGCGAAGCCCAGCGAATTAGACTAGCCTCACAGATCGGATCTGGGCTTTCCGGAGTTTTATATGTTTTGGACGAGCCCTCTATTGGTCTTCACTACCGTGACCACAAACGTCTGCTTGATACTTTAACCAATTTAAGAGATTTAGATAACACGGTGATCGTGGTGGAACATGACCCGCAGACTATTCGCCGCGCCGACTGGATTGCGGATTTTGGCCCCCTGGCCGGAGAAAAAGGAGGTGAAATTGTCGCCTGTGGCACTCTAGACGATATTATCAATTCTCCCAGGTCTATTACCGGCCAGTATTTAAGCGGCAAAAAAACAGTAAAAATTATCAAAAAAACCACCGAAAGTCTCCCGAGCGCCGAAAAGCCCCAGCCAGTTATTAAACTCATCGGCTGCTGTCAGCACAACCTAAATAACATAGATGTGGTTTTCCCTCTGGGCAAGTTCGTCTGCGTTACCGGAGTCTCCGGAAGCGGCAAGTCTACTCTGGTTATGGACACTTTGTACAAAAGACTAGCCCGAGAATTTTACCAAACCCAAGAAGTCCCAGGCAAACACCGCGCGATACAAGGGCTGGAACACATTAACAGAGTAATTAATATTGACCAATCACCCATCGGCCGCACCCCTCGTTCTAACCCGGCCACCTACACCGGCGCTTTCACTCCTATTCGGGAGCTCTTTGCCCAAACACCTGAGGCTCGGGCGCGCGGTTATCTAAAAGGAAGATTCTCGTTTAATGTTAAGGGAGGCAGGTGCGAAAATTGCCAAGGAGACGGACTAATAAAAATTGAAATGCAGTTTTTATCAGATGTCTATGTGGAATGTGAAGTCTGCAGGGGATTAAGATATAACCGAGAAACTTTGGAAATAAAATATAAAAACAAAAATATCGCCGAAGTTTTGGAGATGAGCGTAGACAGCGCCCTAGATTTCTTTAAAAATATCCCCTCCATAAAGCAGAAATTGAACACCCTCTCGCAAGTGGGCCTAGGGTATATTAAACTCGGGCAACCGGCGCCGACTCTATCCGGCGGCGAAGCACAACGGGTAAAACTTGCCAAAGAATTATCCAAAACCTCACGTGGACACACAGTTTATATTCTGGATGAACCAACTACCGGACTTCACTCCTATGATATTGAAAGATTGCTTCGGGTTCTGCATCAATTAGTAGACCAGGGAAACACAATTATCGTCATTGAGCACAATATGGATATAATTAAAACTGCCGACTGGATTATAGATCTAGGCCCGGAAGGCGGTAATATGGGCGGCCGCATTGTCGCCCAAGGCTGCAAAGAAGAAATTATGAAATGCAAAAAATCATATACCGGGAAATATCTTAAAGAATATCTAGGTATCTAAATGCAATTTTTTCTAGGTTGATGCAGAATAAATTCTGCTACTACCAATAAAGTGTAACAGGGAACTCTTGCCGTACACCCCTGCAGTGCTGCGGTCAGTCCGCGCTTGAGGAACGCAGACTAAAGTCTGCCGTTACAGTTAGGCCTTGAAATTATGTCCCAGTCATAACGACAATAACCAAGCACCAAATTACAAACAAATCCTAAATTCAAAATTCAAATAACTAAAACTTTCCCGTGTTGCGTCCGCTTCCGGGGCGGGGGAGCTTCAATGACAATAGCCTAACTCCCCAAGCCGCAAAAAGATGATAGACTAGTCTATCATCTTTAACAAAAAAATACCCCTCTAATTCCCTGCAGTAACAACAAAAAGGTCCTGGTATGATAGACTAGTCTATCATACTGTTTCTCTCACCTACACACCTCTTTTACAATCTTCTTTCATCATGTAGAATTAAAGCACTAAATTGCCAAGCCAGTAAGTTGCATCAATGAACAACAGATTAATTCGTATCTTAATTTTAACCACAACCGCTTTTTTTCTCCTGACTATTCTTTTTCTACCCAGCAGCATCTGTGTTGCCGCTGATGACTTTACCACCGACTACCATATCACCTACACTATAGATCAAGCCGGCGCCGCCGCCATCAATCAAGACATTACCCTCATCAACAACACATCCAATCGCTATGTTTCTGACTACACACTAACCGTTCCTCTAAGCAAAATTACCGATATCTCCGCCGTAAACAGCCAGGGCCAGCTTAAAACCTTGGTAGAACAGCAGGAAAACAGCCAAACCATAAAAGTTATCCTGGGGTCATCTACCACCGGATTGGGTACCAAAACAAATTGGACTCTTACATACCACTGCCCCAATTTTGCCGAAAAGAGAGGCCGCCTTTGGCACGTTGTTATTCCCAAAATTCAACACTCAACTTCCATAAACAGCTTCCAACTGGAAATTAACGCTTCAGATAAACTGGGAGAACCGCAATTTATCATTCCTTTACCCAGTGAAACTAACCATTTGGATAACATTAATCAATATAAATTTTTAAACGCCCAGGGGGAAAAGGTAAAAAACAGCGGCCTGGTAGCCGATTTTGGTGATTATCAACTGTTTTCATTTTACCTAACCTATCATCTCAGCAATCCTTTGGATACCGCAGCCGTCACGGAAATTGCTCTTATCCCCAACTTCCCGCCTTACCAAAAAGTTTTTATTAAAAGCCTTAGTCCTCTGCCTAAAAAAATTGAAAAAGATCTGGATGGAAATTACCTCGCCACCTACCAGTTAAAAGCACACGAAAATGCCGCCATCACTTTTCAAGGCCAGGTCGCCGTTGACCTTTCTCCCAACAGAGCTTACCCTAAAACCTCTGCCAATTATTACGCTCTTCAAGCCCGCTACACTCAGCCGGCCAAATACTGGGAGACCACCGACCCCGCCATTCAAAAAATTGTCCAAGAAAATGTCAATCAGCAAATGTCCACTCAACAAAAAGCCAGAACTCTTTATGCCTATGTTCTTAAAACTTTAACCTATAATAGTTTAAATTTTGAAGGGGATAAAAGCACCGCGGGGCAGAAACTTAAGCGCCTTGGAGCACTGGGTGCATTAAACGAGCCGGACAATTGTGTTTGCATGGAATTTACCGATCTTTTAATTACTTTATTGCGGAGCGCCGGCATTCCTGCCCGGGAACTTGACGGATATGCTTACTCTCCCGACATCTCAAACCACCCCAAGGGAGATGTTCTCCACTCCTGGGTGCAATTTTACGACCGTGAAATGCAAAAATGGATTAGCGTTGATCCTACCTGGGAATCGACATCAGGACGCGATTATTTCACCGCCATGGACACCGATCGGATTATTTTTGTCATTAAAGGAATTGATTCCGAAAAACCTTATCCCGCCGGCAGCTATAAAAGTGAAGATAATAAAGAAACACAGGATGTTAAAATTTCTTTTGCTCAACAACGAGAGAAGGGGACAATTCCTTTCAGCCTCTGGAAACAGAATTGGGAAAACGAGAATCAAAAGGTTGAACTGCTGGATAAAATCTTTAGGTGGATCGTGAAAACTTGGGAGAAAATCAAGCGCGGCTAGAAGCCGCCGCTTCCAAAGCGCTGGAGGTCCCCTATTCAAAATGGAGTTTCCTCAAAATGTCCCAACAACTCCCGGCATCTATATTTTCCGCGGCGTAAAAAAGAGACCTTTATACATCGGCAAGGCGAAGAATTTAAAGAACCGAATCAGATCCTATTTTCAAACTAAAGTAGGGCCAAAAATAAGGCAAATGCTGGCCAAAGCCAAGGATATAAAATTTGTTGCCACCGATACCGAGCTGGAGGCTGTCCTGCTGGAGGCAGATCTCATAAAGAGGCTTAATCCAAAATATAACACGCAGTGGAAGGACGATAAAAACTTCAAATACATTGCATTAGATTTTCCCCGAGTTTATACAACACGCAAAAAGTCAGTTCCTCACGCTGTTTATTTTGGACCTTTCCCTGATGGTAAAATCGTCAGTCAGGTTTTAAAAACTCTGCGTAAAATTTTCCCTTTCCGCGACTGCACTAGAACAAAATTCAATCGTCACCAAAAAATTAAACGCCCCTGTTTGTACTACAATCTAAATCTTTGTCCGGGTCCGTGCATTGGCGCCGTCTCGGCTCAAAAATACACAGAAAATATTAACCGACTGATACTTTTTCTAAAAGGCAAAAAGAAAAAAATTATCCGGGACCTAAAAGCAAAAATGAAGTCAGCCAGTGCCAACAAAAATTTTGAAGCCGCCGCCAAATACCGGGACCAAATAGAACGGCTTAACTATGTGCTTTTGCAATTTCGTTATCAAGAAAATTACCTTAAAACGGCAGATCTGCTGGTTGATCAAAAAGCCAGAGAACTAGAAGAGCTCGACAAAGTCCTCACGGGGGTTCTCCCCCGCAGAGGAAGAACCTCTAACTATCATAGGTTCCGTTTGGAAGCCTATGACATTTCCAACCTGCAGGGGCAACAGGCAACAGGCTCAATGGCAGTGCTGGAAGG
The DNA here is from genome assembly GCA_002084955.1 of candidate division CPR3 bacterium 4484_211. Taxonomy (GTDB): domain Bacteria; phylum Patescibacteriota; class 4484-211; order 4484-211; family 4484-211; genus 4484-211. Next base: position 32,408 of record MZGJ01000005.1, read on the forward strand.
AGGAACGCCCAAAAAATCCGACTACCGCAAGTTTAAAATCCGCGCCGCCGGAAAAGTAGATGATGTGGGCATGATTAAAGAAGTTTTAAAAAGAAGGTTTTCCAACTTTAAGAAGCGTCCTAAAGAACATAGCAAAAAACACCGCCTCGATCTCTCCTTTAGTCAAGCTCCCCACCTTATCCTCATTGACGGGGGCAAACCGCAGTTAAACGCCGCTCTCCAGGTTCTTTCTCAACTTAAAATTAATCTTCCGGCAATTAGTCTCGCCAAAAAAGAGGAAATCGTCTATTGCCAAATTAAAGGTAAATTAGAGGAAATTAAACTGCCTAAAGATTCTGCCGCTCTGCACCTCCTACAGCGCGCCAGAGACGAAGCCCATCGATTTGCCCTCACCTACCATCACAAACTTCGGTCCCGTTCACTGACCCACTTATAGCCGCTCACCAAAACTCACCTCCACTCATGCCTAAAATGACCTCATAAACCCTTCCCGGGCTTTCATGGGGAAAGAAAGAGTAAAAGTACAGCCTTGCCCAGAATCGCTTGCTAAATCTACTGTACCCCCATTAAGGCCAACAAATCTCTTAACAATATAAAGCCCCAAGCCCGTCCCTTTACTCATCTCAGCCGCCTTAGACTTTCCCCGATAAAAGGGCTTAAAAATTTTGCCCTGCTCTTTCTTAGCAATGCCCGGCCCGGTATCACGCACACTTATCAAAAAATTATTGTCCTCACACCAGCATCTCAATAGAACCTCTCCCTTTTGGGTATATTTCACGGCATTGTCCAGCAAGTTGGCCAAAATATTTTTAAACGTGCGCACATCAACCAACACCCAGACACTCATTTTTAGATCATCTTGGAATTCAAAATCCAGCCCCTTACCTAAGGCTGCCGGTTTCAAAGAGTTGAAAACCTCTTTGATTAGGGGGAGGGGATTAACCCACCGGCGCGAGATTTCTGTTTTTTTCGCCTGAATTTTAGAAACCTCTAATAATTCATTAACCAACTTCTCCAAATTTGCCAAAACATCTTTCATCTGATCCAAAAATTTTCGACGCTCCTCAGACTCAAGATCTTCCTCTCCCAAGGCCTCCCAATATCCCTTTAAAGCCGTCAACGGGGTTCTAAAATTATGCACAGCCACCGAAATGTACTCATTTCTCAACTTAGCCGCTTCCTTCAAAGCATCAACCTTTTTGGCCAAGACTTCCTTAGCTTTAATTTCTTTCTGCAAAATTTCACCCCAGTAACCGGATACCAAACAAACACTTAGCAAAGAAGCTGTTCTTAAAAGAAGCGCCGATTGTGTCAGTTCACCACTGGCCAAGACAAAATAAAAAAAGGAAACCAGAGAACCACTCATAAACCCAACCCATAAACCGCCGCGGAAAGGAATAACAATTAAGCTAACCAAACCCAGAAGATAAAAATCGGAGGCAAACAGGCGGAAGATAATTAAAACAGCCGCAAAGGTGAGAGCGTCAATTAAAACCAGGGCGGTATATATGGCGGTAACCAAATTTGTCTTTCCTCGTTGATTAAAGTAGGACGAAAGCAGTTCTCCGCTAATTGATAAACAAAGCAGAAAAATAAAGATTAAAAGTAGGTAAACGGGATATTGATAAAAAAGAATAGCAAAAAGCCCAATTAATTTTAGACCGATAAGAATATTGGTGGTGAGATGAGGAATAGTTGGTGTCTGGTGCGTGTCTGAGTTAGTCATCAATTATCAGTTTTTTCAAACTTTTGCAAAACTCTAATCATTTAGAGAAAAAATTTGTGAAAAAACAATCCCGCAAAACATAGTCAGCGCCCCAAAAAGGGTCAGATAATCCAAGACAGCTCCCCACTCAATAAAAAGGCGGAAGTGGGCAACCAAAATTGGGCCAACATAAAACGCCATCCCCAAGCCAATAAAGAAACCTCTAAATTTGAGAACCAACGAGGATGAGCGGGCTGCCAGCAGAAAGAAGGCCAAAATATCAACCAAACTCACCAGACCCACAAAAACCACCAAAGCCGCAGCTACCTGGGGCAACATATTCCAAAGAATTAAGCCTTTATTGGAAAGAGTAGGGTGAGGCAGGTAAACCGCGACCAAAAAAAGAACAAAATACCCCCAAATTAGAACTATTTTTAAAAGGATATCTTCAAAAGCCGGATAAATAGCAGAAAACAGCAGCCGGCAGAGACTGTACCCGCCTAAAAATGCACTAAGAAGCGCCAGAAAATAAAACAATCCGGAAGCCGGCAGGACAAGATTTTGATTAATCTCTAAACTAATATTAATTACCAAGCCGGCCGTTGCCCAAAAAGAGCTGGCCAAAGCCAAACCGGCAAAATAAAGTGCAAACAGACGCACCGAAGAACCTTTCTTGCGATAGGCAGAACTAGCCAAGAAGACGCTGGCCAGCAAGAAAAGGGCACTGTCTATTAGGTGGACAACAGTGGTCAGGCTAATCATAATACTTACCAGACTATCACCCAAGAATTATTTTGTCTACCCATTTACTGAAGATGCAATCTATAAACACCAAATCCCAAATACCAAATTGACAATTTATCTGTCTAAAAGCTGTCTTGCCTTTCTAATACCCTCTATTAATCGGTCTATTTCCTTTTTGGTGTTATAAAAGCAAAAACTAGCTCGGGCTGAGGCCGGAATGCCCAATTTCTGGTGCAGGGGCATGGCACAGTGATGCCCGGAACGAATAGCAATTCCTTGTTCGTCCAAGATAGTGGCCAAATCGTGAGGGTGGATACCAGCGAGACTAAAGGAAATTAAAGCCCCCCTATCTACAGAATTCTCAGGTCCGATAATTTTTAAACCATCAAGTCGGGTCAATTTCTGGAGGGCGTAGCTGGTCAATTCCTCTTCGTATTTATAAATTCTCTCCAAACCAACAAAATCAAGATAATCAATTGCCGCTCCCAGACCAACTGCTCCGGCAATATTAGGCGTTCCCGCTTCAAATTTTTCCGGACACCTATTGGGGGTAAACCGCTGCCAATAAACCTCATCAATCATCCCCCCGCCTCCCAAAAAAGGCATCATTTTCTCCAGATGCTCTCTTTTAGCCCACAAGACCCCAATGCCGGTCGGCCCCAGCATTTTGTGGCCGCTAAAAGCCAAAAAATCTGCCCGATATTTTTTAACATTAAAACCCAAATGGCCCACCGATTGAGCCGCATCCACCAGAACTAAAACACCTTTCTCATGCGCCCTTTTTATAATCTGCCCAAGGGGGTTAATAGTACCCAAAACATTAGAAACATGGGTTAAAGACAACAGACTGGGATGAGCGTCAAGTAGCCCCCAAAGATGATTTAAATCCAAATACCCTTGACTATCAATTCGGGCATATTTAATATTCAGATGCTTTTCCTGCGACAGAATTAACCAGGGGATAATGTTAGCGTGATGCTCCATCTCTGTCAACACCACCGCATCACCATCTTTAAAAAATCTCTTTCCCCAACTAAAGGCAACCAAGTTTATGGCCTCGGTTGTATTTCGCACAAAAATAATTTCACGCGCATCGTCGGCACCAATAAATTGCGCCGTCTTCTTTCTCGCTTTTTCATAGGCAAGGGTGGCCTCCTCAGACAAGGAGTGAATTCCCCGATGGATATTGGCATTGCATTTCTGATAAAAACGAGAAACTGAGCGAATAACAGATCTGGGTTTTTGGGTAGTAGCCGCATTATCTAAATAGGCTAATGGCCGGCCACGAACCTCCCGTGAGAGGATAGGAAAATCCTTGCGAAATTTCTGAACATCAAACATGGGTAAAATGCCAAACTACTATTTAGGCCACAACTTCTCTCCTGACTCTTTGTCCACCGCCTCAATTGCTTCTACCGGGCATGACTGCGCCGCGGTAAGCTTTTCTTCATCCGTATTGCCCTCCTGATTAACCACCGAAGATTTACCATCCGTTCCAATTTGGAAAGTCTCCGAGGCTAAATTTACACAGGTCCCGCAACCAATACAGGTCTCTTTGTTTACCTTTACCTCTATTTTTGAATCTGACATTAACTCTTCACCCCCTTTAGACAACCGCCTTTTTAAGTACCGTCAACGGCAGCTGAACGCATTTCCTACGACCCGGGCTAATTTTGCCCGCCAATTGCCTTAATAGATTATCATCAAGTCTTTTAATCTTTTCAAGTGCCATTCCCTTCACTTTCTCGGTCAACATACTGCAAACACCTATACAGAGAGCGCATCCTTCCCCCTGAAAACGGATCTCTTTCACCTTTCCATTTTCTACATTAAGCTGAATTTTAATCTGGTCCCCGCAGGAAGCATCAGAACCCTCGGCCGAATGCGTGAAATTTTTTAATCTACCAAAATTAAGAGGGTTTTTATAATGATCAATAATCTTTTGGCTAATAGTTGTCATAACAATCCTTATTTTATCCGATATTACCTCTTGCCGCAATTAGATTTTCCGTTTACTATAATTCCACAACACCCTCTTTCTTGCCATTGTTCGCAATGCCAGCATGGAAGATGCCGCCGAGGTTATGCAAAAGCTGGGAGCCGCCAATGCTCTAAATCTTGACGGAGGAGGATCCTCGGCTATGTATTATAATGGATCTTATAAAGTAGGACCGGGAAGAAATTTACCCAATGCGGTTGTGTTGCAAAAAAGATAAAAAGCAGACCAAACTCGATAAGTCTAGAACCCCAAGCCTGTCGGGTTTCGCCTAATTTGATATATGAACACCCACCAATATCTTATTCTTGCCCTTGACCACCGGCAAAGCCTAAAAAAATTACTCGCGCCGCATAAGCCTGGTTCCATCACTGCCGCAGAATTAATAAGATGGAAGACAATTGCTTTGCAGTACCTCCTGCCATATGTGACCCACGTATTAATTGACCCGGAATTCGGTCTGCCCGCCTTACAAAAGATAGAGAGAAAAAACACTAAAGTTATTTTAAGTATTGAAGAATCAGGATACCAGAAAATTGACGGTGAGCGACTTACCCGCCTTAAGTACACGGTAGAAGATCATAAAAAACTAGGCGCCGACATAATTAAACTTCTCATTTACTTTAACCCTCGGGCTAAAACTGCCAAACACCAAAAAGATCTAGTCCAAAAAATTTCCAAAGACTGCCAAAAGCACAACTTGCCATTTTTGTTGGAAGTAGCCCCCTATGGTTTGGAGCCTTCTTCGGGGGACGCCCCTCGAAGAGGAGCGACTCCCTACTCAGTCCTAGAAATAGCCAAAGAAATTATGTCCTTGGGCTGTAAAATTGACATCTACAAAACCGCCTACCCCGGCGATAAAAACTGTAATCGGCTGACCAAAACTTTAAAAATCCCCTGGGTCCTATTGTCCGGCGGGGAGGAATTCCCAATTTACAGGAAAAACCTGCAGACAGCAATGCGGGGCGGCGCGGCTGGTTTTGCCGCCGGAAGAACTTTATGGAAAGACTTTATTCGTCGGCCTAGAGAAAAATGGCCGGAGTTCTTTAAAAAAGTGGCCAAAACAAGGCTGGAGGAAATTATCGGGATCGTAAAGAAAAATGCGCAGGACACAACTTCCCTAACTACTGCCTGAGTATTCAATTCCCGCGGCCACTCCACCAAAGAACTAAGAACGAGACATAAACGCCCAATATAAATGGGGTGATGCCCTCTTTGAGGGTAACACTCCATTCAACCAACTATTGCGCGCATAGATCGCAGACTAACCGCAGTACCACTCGGTACACGGTAAAATTACGTCCCGACCACATACTTCCGCAGCAAACAGCAGGGATGCAGATATTTTTTAAATTTGCGTAAACCCGCTGACCCCAGGTCCTGTTCAAAGTTGATAAATTCCAATTTACTTCTAAACTCTTGAGCTAAAGACCAAAAAAAGAACTCACCCAACCCTTTAATCCCGCGAGCCGTCTTAAAATGATGAATCAGCAGTGTCTTTTTAGGTATTTCCTCTAATAGGGCAAAGGCTTTAAGCTGCCTATCAATTGCTATTCCAAACATCGTCAAGTTCAATTGATCCCAAAACAGAAACGCCTTTTCTAAACCATCAGCTTCTCGCTGCAGACTCAATATGCTTTCTTTTTCCAAATTGACCTTACTCCTCCTCCATTCCTCCTGCAGCCGCCAGCAATCATCAAAGTTTGTCTTAGACAATTTCATAAATTTTGGAGAATATAAGCGCTGACATAAATTTCTCTTCCTCCTCAAATTCGCAAAATCAGCGCCTAGCAGGTCAGCCTGGTGAGCAATTTTATAGAGATAATCGCAATTGTCTCTATTCAGCTTAACCCGAAACCGCTCCGGGGACTCAAGAGCCTTAATAGCTAACTCTGGTACAAAAGTTAAGTAATTTATTTTTAGGCTGGTTCCGGCATACTCAAGAAGGGCATTCAATGACTGGTCCATACAGTTCTTCCCCAAAATGCTAAGAAGGGTCTCACCGCTAACCGAATCATCAAAAACCACCACCAGATTTTCATTTAAATTTGAAATTTTAAGAGAATTATTGTTGTCCAGGGTAAAAAGGCTCGTAAAAACAAAGTCAGAATAGTTGCTGTTTAAATAGTTGTTAAAGCCACTGATGGTTGATTGGCAAGTAAGACCAAAAGGTTCAAACTGTGGAAAGTGAGGAATTTTTAGCCTGCTTTCGCGCACACGCCAATTCTAGCATAAATAGGTAAATAGGGTGACACCCTTTTTGAGGGTGTCACCCTATTATTCCCTGTCAGCCAGCCGTCTCTACCCTTGGCATTACCGCCAGTATGATAAACTAGCTTATCATACCGGACCTGCTAAGCCCGTAACCGCTTATTTACCACAGAATCAAATACGCTCCGGCAATGAGTTAGAATTTAAGGCAAGCAGAAATTCTAGAACTCAAGGAGGATTATAAAGACAAAGGAACCCATTTAGAAAGAAAAATGCCCATCACAACCCAATTACTCAAACAAATACTTACACAAAAAGCCAGCTCAAAAGAGGATTTGAGAAAAATTAAGCGGAAATTTTCCCGGGAGCATAAAATCCCTTTAATAAAAAACTCCGACCTGCTGGCCGAGTACTGGAGACAAGTGAATCGGGGGAGTATAAAAAGAGATTACTTCCTTGAGGACCTTTTGCAGTTAAAAAGTACCCGTACCCTTTCCGGAGTCTCTCCGGTAGCCATTTTTACTAAACCTTACCCCTGTCCTGGGAAATGCATCTATTGTCCCACAAAAAGCAATGTTCCCAAAAGCTACCTGCCAAATGAGCCGGCGGTCATGAGAGCGGAGCTTAATCAATATGACCCAATTCTGCAGATCAAAAACCGCCTGCAGCAATATAAAAATATCGGTCATCCCACTGACAAAATCGACCTAATTATTAAAGGCGGCACCTGGTCCGCCTACCCGGTCAGCTATCGAAAATACTTTATTAAACAGTGCTACGCGGCTTGCAACAACAAGCTTCAGCCCGCACAGGAGCATACCAGCCTATTTAAAATTCAAAAAATTAACGAAACAGCCCAACACCGCCTTATCGGCATTAACATAGAAACTCGACCCGATCTAATAAATGAAGAGGAAATCAAAAGGCTAAGAAATTTTGGCGTGACGCGGGTAGAACTCGGAGTCCAAACCCTTGATGACAAAATCTTAAAACTGGTTAGGCGTGGACACGGGGTAAAAGATACGATTCGGGCAACCAGACTCCTAAAAGAAGCTGGTTTTAAAGTTGGATACCACATGATGCCCGGACTTCCCGGCAGTAATCCCCAAAAAGACGTGGAGATGTTTAAACAATTATTTACTGATCCCCGTTTTCAACCTGACATGCTAAAAATCTACCCCTGCGTAATTACCAAAAACACCCAGCTTTATACCTGGTACAAGCAAGGAAAATACACCCCCTATAACGACCGGGAGTTAATTGAACTCTTAATTGAAATAAAAAAGATCCTTCCGCCCTATGTACGTGTAGACCGGATTGGACGGGACATACCGGCACCGGATATTATGGCCGGGTCTAAAATTTCCAATATCAGGCAGGTCGTCCAGAAAAGGATGAAAGAGCAAGAATTATCCTGTCAATGCATCCGTTGCCGTGAAATAAGAGAACATTCCAAGAAAATAATCTCACCGACATTAAAGAAAATTACCTATCCTGCCTCCGGCGGAAGGGAATATTTCCTTTCGTTTGTGTCAACCGTGCCCTCATCAAGAGGCAAAGTCCTAACAAGAAATTTGCTGGCACTGCTTAGATTAAGGTTTACCACAGACAATAAAGCGATTATCCGTGAACTGCACACTTATGGAGTCTCAATTAAAATAGGGATCACCCCTCGTAGAGGCACAACCTTCAAGAAGGGGGTACAGCATCGAGGATTAGGCAAGAAACTCCTAGAAGCAGCCGAAAACATTGTCAACAAAAAGGGGGTTAACAAAATCGCTGTTATCTCCGGAGTGGGAGTCAGGGAATATTATCGAAAACTGGGATATAAACTAGAAGGGACATATATGGTAAAGAAACTGGGTGATTGAGTAATTGTGAGAATCCAGAATTCAGAATTCAGAATCCAGGATAAAGAAAGGAAATTGGAATTAAGTAGGCAGAAAAGAGATATTCAGGCTGAATAGGGAATAAGGTAGGGAATAAGGTGACACCCTTTTTAAGGGTGTCACCCCTTTTATCCCTTCTATTACAATAAAATTTGACGTCCTTAATCTTAATTCACAGAAAGGAGAAAGAAGGGTTAGATAGTGGGCACACCTCTCTGGGGCACGACCTTTAAAATAAGTACCCTAATCAGAGCTAACCAAGTCCTCTATTTTCTGCGGGAAATCCTCAACGGTATATGAAGGCAGGATGTAAATAATCTCTGACTGGTTGGTCTTAACAAAATAATCCTCGTTTTCATCCTGATTACCAATAGCCAATTCATAAAGACTGCCGTCTTTTAAATTTATGACATATTTCCACTGAGGATTATTCAATCCTGCCAGCTCCAGGTTGCCTTTCATCTGCAAGTCATTAGCCCTTAAACTAGAAAGAGTAGTAATAAAAGTTTGAATTTTCTTGGAGTCTAGACTCCCTTTGGCCGGCGATTCCTTAGAGCCAGGCTCTAAAGAATTCTCAAGAGCCTGGCTCTTTTCCTCGCCGGTTAGTTTCCATTCGCCATCCTTTTTCTCCAAAGTAAAACTATTGCCCTGATGCCAAACGGCAACCGAGCTAACATCATCGGCGACAAATTTTAACACCACCAGATTTCTCCACTCGGCCGTTGGCGAGAAGCCGGACAGCCACTCAGAAACCAAATAAACTCTGTCCTCACCTTCTTTCCGTATATAGGTGGTACCATATCCAGGCCCGGACTTGCCCAAATAATAGTCGGCAGTCAATGAATCATCTCGGAACAGCCTAATTCTTATCCCAGATTCATCCACCTGCATATCCTTCTGCTTCTCTGGATTGGTGGAAATCAGCTCACTGCGGCTTAAACCGCCAGTTGTTTCCAGTAAATTGGCCACTTTCTGTTCATCCGCCAAAGCTTTTTCTTTTGTCTCAACCACCCACCGCGAATTTTCCTTTATCAGCTTGATTTCATCATCTCCCTTTTTAACCTCAATCCGGTTAACTTCCTCCTTATTGAAGTGAGGGAAAAGCTTTGTTTCCCCACGCCCCCAGGGAAGACCACGGGTTAATAAGTAACCAATACCAATAAGAAAAACTAAAATAAAAAGAAGCAATATATTTTTATTCTTTAACACAATAGGAGACGCAAAACGCAAAATCAAAACCACAGATTAAAACTAAAAAGCTTTAGATTGTGGTCTTTGCGTTTTCCACTTCAAGTTTTAAGATCCCATATCCTACCTATATCTTACCTTCATCATTCAACCTTTGACCTTTTGTACATCCACACCACCCCGAACAAAATTAAGCCCAAAGCCGGGCCCAAAATATTGGCGTATTTTATCTGCAGTTTGAGCGGGTCTGAAACCGCCCTCAGCGGCCTAAAAGTTTGTCCCTTGGCCCTGATAGACGAAAGGGCACTTTCCGATGCCGCATAGTCCAGCATATTGGCAAAAAGATAAAAATTATTCTCATCCCCCTGAATAAACCGATCGCTAATGAAATCAGCATCTCCTGCCACAAACAATTTAGCCGATTCCGCTTGCTCTTTATAGCCTTCTGCATCCACTTCTTCCGGAAGCGAATCCCGAGCAAAAGCACTTTTAATTTCCCCCTCAATTAAAGCTATTAAAATTTTTTCAGAAGCGTCATCGGGCACTTTAAACCTCTGGGTGGGATCAAGATTATAGGCATCACTCTGCACCCACGACCTGGGGCTGGATTTTACTAAGTCGGTAAATTCAACTCCGTCAGGAAACTTATCTTTTTCTACATTTAAAGACGAAACCCACGGGAAAACAGCTGTTTCCAACTGCCTGGTTATCACCGAATTACTGCTTAGTCCCGCAGAGGTAATCCGCGGCCAAAAAGGATAAGAAACAAAAAATGAGCTCTGACCGGTGTTAAAACTGGCAATTTCATTACTGGCATCCAAAACCAAGTTATGATTAACACTAACTCCATAGCTTTTTAGCCAATTAAAAACATTACTCTGGGCTTTCACCGCCTGCAGCCCCTGTTCTACCTTTACGCCGTCAATCAGAAAAAACACTGCTTTATTTTGCATAAGAAACTGATCTACCAAATACCTTTCCTGATCAGAAAAATCTTTCTGCGGGCCAGCGATAATTAGAACACTCGTGCCGTCAGGCAGATCGTCCCCAGAAGTTAAGTCAACATCCTGCATTTGATACTGCTTCTGCAAAGCCCGGGAAACACTGCTTAGACCATTGGATAATGTTTTTTCTTCATGACCGGAAATAAAGACTACTTTTGGCTTTTCGGGGCGGGTTAAGTTGGCAATAGCCAAACTAATCTGGTATTCTAAATTACCGGTATCTTGAATAAAAGAAATTGTTTCATTTTTATCAGCATAAAGAACAGCTAAACCAAAATACCCCTGAACCACCTCCAGTTTTTCCGACTGAATATCACTAAACTGCACCGGATAAATTCCTAAAGAATTGGCCGTCTGCATCGCCTCTGCATTGGTGCCGGGGTCAAAATACTGTACCTTTACCTTATTTCGCGCGGCATTTTGGTACTCCCACAGCAAGTCTTTTACCTGCTGGTAAACGGGGCTAAATCGCGCCGGCAGTTTCTTGGAAGCAAAAACCTTAATCGTCACCAGATCGTCAATATTTCTCACAATATCTTTGCTGGCCGGCGACAAACTAAATCTTTTATTAGCCGTTAAATCTAAACGCAGGGGGAAGAGAGTAAGGATATAGTTGAGAGTAATAACTACACCGATAACCAGAGCCACATTGGCCACTTCATTAAATTGTTGAACAAATACTTTCAATCTACGCATATTCTTAGAACTTATTAACTGAATAACTGATTAACTTAATAACCGATTAACACCTAAATTGTTATTCCATCATTCCGTTATTCTGTTATTCCGTTGTTCTGTTATTCCGTTATTCTGTTATTCCGTTGTTCTGTTATTCTGTTATTCCGTTATTCTGTTATTCCGTTATTCTGTTATTCCGTTGTTCTGTTATTCCGTTGTTCTGTTATTCCGTTATTCTGTTATTCTGTTATTCTGTTATTCCGTTGTTCTGTTATTCCGTTATTCTGTTATTCTGTTATTCTGTTATTCCGTTATTCTGTTATTCCGTTATTCTGTTATTCCGTTGTTCTGTTATTCTGTTGTTCTGTTATTCCGTTATTCTGTTATTCTGTTATTCCGTTATTCTGTTATTCCGTTATTCTGTTATTCCGTTTCTTTAACCTCGCATCTTTCCTAACTTTAGATGAGAAGGCAGATAATTGCCTATTTAGGCCCTCTGCCCTTTTTAACCAATATCTGTGTTCTTCGTCCGTTATATATCCATCATCATGAGCAGCATCCAAACAAGCCACAACTTCGTCCAATGAGGTCAGTGATATGTTTAAAAATTTGCTAAACTCAAGATCTGAATACTTGGCTGATCCTTCAGCGATATTAAGTAGTATCGAATCTAGAGCACGCCATAACTGATCAGTAAGACCAAACCGCTCATCCCTTGGGAACTTCTTTCTAGAAAACTCTTTCAGCTCCTTCCTAAGCTTTCTAATCTCTTTATAAACTGGAAACTCTCTAAATCTAAAAATCACCCTATTAATCGTTATTCCGTTATTTTGTTACTCTGTCATTCTGTTATTCAGTTATTCTGTTATTCCGTTGTTCTGTTATTCAGTTATTCAGTCTTTTCCCTGTCAAATACAGAAGCACTCCGGTAAATGATACAAAATAAACAACATCCCTTAGGTCTATTATCCCCTTGGCCATGTTTTGGAAATGGGTCAGGAAACTGACAAATCTAAAAAGCGGCGCAATGACATCGGGAGTACGGTCAAGAAAAAAACTGGTCCCCGTCACATAAAGCAGGAAACCAATTACCGCCGTTAGGGAGAAGCTGACAATTTGATTGTCGCTTAAAGCAGAAACAAAAAGGCCCAAGCTAAGATATAAAGCTCCCAAAAGAAGCGAGGCCAGATAGCCGCCGACTATCGGGCCTGGCTCCGGATGACCCAAGGCCGCCAAAGTAAAGGGAACACTGCCCGTTAAAACCAAGGCCAAGATGAGAATTAAAAAACTGCCCACGAATTTTCCCAAAACGACCCTGCCACTGGTAAGAGGCAAAGTTAAAAGCACCTCCAAAGTTTTGGCTCGTTTTTCTTCGGCAAAAGAAGCCATACTCAAGGCCGGAATTAAAAATAAATAGACAACAACCAAGTTCTGGAAAAAATCGCGCATTTCCGCCTGATTTACCAAAAAGAAATTCTGGAAAAAAAGCCAGTTGACCAAAATTAAAAAAAGACCCACAGCTACATAGGCGGTAGGGGAGTAAAGGAAAAAAGCCAGTTCTTTTTTAACAATAGCAATAAGAGATCTTTTCATCATGTATTTTTTTGAACGCTGAGTAACCCAATAACCAATCAACTTATTAACTTAACGGGGGCTAATTCGTCAAATATCAAATTAAAAATGCCAAACCAAATCCAAATGACAAATTTCAAACAAGGGCCAAATTACAATTTTTACAATCCTAACCACGGGAAAATTTTGGTTACTTGAATTTTGAATTTGCTTGTAATTTGGTACTTGGTTCTTGTCATCATAACTAGAACATAATGCTGCACTTTGTCTGTAATAGCAGACTCCTGCCGTGTACCGAATGAGACTGCGGTCAATCTGCGTTGAATAAATTTGTAATATATTCAGTTACTCCGTTACTCAGTCATTCCGTTGGCAGAGTCAATTCTCTAAACACCTCCTCCAGTGTTTTATCCGCATCCGTAGTTAGTTCCCGCAAATTTCCCTGCCCAACAATTTTCCCGTGACTGATAATAATCACCCGATTGCAGGTGAGCTCAACTTCGGAAAGGATATGAGTAGATAGAATAACCGTTTTTTCTTTGCCCAATTCTTTAATTAGCTCTCTAATTTCCACAATTTGATTAGGATCTAGACCGGAAGTGGGTTCATCCATAATAAGAACCGGGGGCTTGTGAAGCATCGCCGCCGCCAACCCCACCCGTTGACGATAACCTTTGGAAAGTTTTTGGATTTCCTTTTTAAGCACCTCCTGAATGCCACAAACTTCTATCATCTCCTCCACCTGACTCTGATCGGTTATACCTCGCACTTCGGCAATAAAGCGCAGATATTCGCGGACTTTTAGAAAATGATAAAGAGGATTATCCTCCGGCAAATAGCCAATTCGGCGCTTAACTTCTACGGGAGATTCGCCAACCTTTAACCCGTCAACAATAATCTGCCCCTCGTCTGCCGGGAAAAATCCGGTAATCAGGCGCATGGTAGTAGTCTTGCCGGCGCCGTTGGGACCAAGAAAGCCCAAAATCTCACCGGCTTTTACTTCAAAGGAGACATCTTCCACCGCCGCTTTCAATCCGAATCTTTTGGTTACGTTCTTCAACTCAATCATAAGCTGTTAAACAGTCTACCAATGAGGCATCACTTTTTCAAGTCTTACAAACATGTTAAAATAGTGTTGTTAAAGACGGGTCGGTAAATGCCAACCCGGTTGTAATTACAATAACCAAGCGCCAAATTACAAACAAATTCTAAATCCAAAATCCAAATAATCAAAGCTTGCCCGTATTTAGAATTCGGAAATTGTCATTTGGACATTGTTTGAAATCAACCACAGGGAGAAGATAGCTTAAAGATAACTTGCCGAAGTGGCGGAATTGGTAGACGCGCAACGTTGAGGTCGTTGTCCCCATTGAATGGGGGTGGAGGTTCAAGTCCTCTCTTCGGCACCAAGCACTCGGGGATTGGCGCAGTTGGCTAGCGCGCCACGTTTGGGACGTGGAGGCCGTCGGTTCAAGTCCGACATCCCCGACCAGCGACTCACCGCCCTCCTGACAGCAGAGAGAGAAAAATCCTTCCCCCAAGCTTCTTTTTTGCCCACCTGCTTGGCGACAACACAATTTTTTTGGCAGGCGGCGAGACCGACATGTTCATAGTCGCCCCCACTCCACCTATATGCGAGGGCGACAAAAGGAAACCCCCTTGATGCTTTTTCTTTACTTTTTCTGGGTAATTAGTTATCATTATGGTAGAAAAATAAGAAAGTTTAGAATATAATCTATACATTTTAATATTAAACAATAACTATGCAGATGTCAAATAAAATATCTGATAATCTAAAAAAATTAAGAGCTAAAAAAGGCTATTCTCTCGAAAAAGTAGCTCGACTTGCTGATCTTTCATTAAATACCGTTGTAAAAATTGAGAATGGAGTAAATAAAAACCCTACTTTTGAAACTATAACTAAACTTGCGAAAGCGTTAGATGTGCCGATTGATGATTTGATTAAATAACTATGCAAAATTTTCAACCAATAACAAAAAAATTATTTCCTCCTGACTATCAGTTAATTGATGGAACTGATGAAATTTTTGAGTTAAATTTTGCTCTTTGGGAATATGAAAATCTTAATAAAAAAGATTTAATTAGGCGCAGTGCCTACT
>MZGJ01000016.1 GCA_002084955.1 candidate division CPR3 bacterium 4484_211
ACGGAGTTATCTCTTTGGACACCCTGACCACGGACAGCTCTTTGTTAGAGGCCAAGGGGAAAAAGGCACAAAAGAGTAACCCGGAGATTAAGCCTGCTGACCCTGACGCCCGTTGGGGATGGTCTAGAGCAAGAGGTTGGGTATTTGGCTACAAGCTACACCTAACCTCGACAATCAAATTACTGGGGGCAACAGTTCCTCTCTCATGGGCAGTTACTTCAGCCAACGTACACGACTCAGTTCCTTTTCTAGGACTGATAGAGAAGTCAATCTCTCGAGCTAAGCAATGCCTCAAAAAGATAAACTTCTCCTTAGCTGATAAGGGCTACGATGTTGTGCAAGCGTATGAAAAGCTGGAGGAGAAAGGCATCTTTCTTTTTACTCCAGTAAGAAGATACAAAAATCGCCAGTGTCGTCATCCCCTGCGGAAACGAGCCTTAGAACTGAGCCGTGTCAAATCGGGCAAGAAGTTCTATTACCGAAGAGGAGATGTGGAAAGACTTTACGGACAACTGAAAGATGTCTTCCTCCTTGACCCTTTACCGGTAATTGGCATAAATCGAGTAAGAGGTTACTGTAGTGTGATTTGCTTACTCTATTTGGCTGGAGTAATCTACAACCATCTCAATGGTAGGTCCGAAAGGGCGATTAAGTCCTTAACTTTCTGAAACACGTAAAGCGTGTTAGGAAATCTTCAACCGACTTAAGTTTTTAAAGTGCTTTTCAATTTGGTCGAAACATCATTCTTAATCGCTAGAATTATGTCCCAGCCACAAATTTTGTATATAAATTTTTTGAGAGGGGGCTTTTTTGTTCTTAAATGTAAAATTGAATATAACGTATCGGGTTAAAAGAAGTTCAGAGCAAAGCGAGGAATTTGGGAAAATTCTGCAAGAATTTTCCTCTTCACCCGAGTGATGTAGTTTTTCTGCAAGAAAGTCTGCCGACCGAAAGGAGGCACAGTACGATGCAGGTGATTTTGCGATTTTATCTTTTAGGTCTAAATTTGTCATAAGTAAATATTATTAAACAAGATAATAGATACCAGAAAATTGAAAATAATATTAATAAAATTAACAAATGAAAAATATTGGTTTCCGGGCAACAATATCCAAAACCTTTCCAATTGAAACAAGTTTCAACAAATGGAACGTTTCCACAACTATAAAACTCTCCTAAAATATAATTGAAAGGGAAAAAATTACTAGATATTCCAGCATATATATTTGACCAGCCTCTCATACCTATGGAAGGGCCCAAAAAATAATGTCCGAAATAGGTAATTGGAAGTATTAAAAATTTTTTCCAGTTAGGTCTTAAAAATTGTTTAATTGCTTCTTTATTCATAATTAGATTATATTCATTTTACTTAATAAATCTTTCTAAAAGCAAAATCGCCGAGTAATATTGCACATAACGGCTCGCGGCTATGCGGCGTTCCGACAAGATAAAAACGAAGTTTTTGGACTGGCGGAATGTAGCGGAGCGACATTTTGGCCAACGTTCCAGTATATCTGAAGTTTCGCATACTACCTTAGTTTTTTCAATTGAAGTATGCGAAATTTGCGTAAAGCCCGAGCCAAGGGGCGAACCAGATATACTGTGCTAGGCAATGTGCCAAAATCATTCACTTTTCTTTCTAATGATAACTTCAAAATCGCTGTTGGCAACATTGCCTTCCTCGTCATGTTAAACACCGCGTAAATTTTCTACAGTTAGTTCTTCCGCCCGTTCGCCCAAATCTTCAACAAGCCATTGTTTTATCTCTTTTGGATCTTTGGTTAAAACTGACGTTTCATCTAATTCGCCAGACAATACTTGCTTGACCCTCATGATAAATTCTTGCCTGTCTAACAGCTTTTGATATTCTTGATAATTAAATTGCTCCTTCATAGCTTTTATGATTAATAATAAATTTTGGCATTTCGCACAACGTATCAGCTTATGCGAAGTTTCCCGTTAGGGAAATTTGGGTAAACGAACCTGCAAGGTGAGTGAACCACATAAGCCGTGTTATATTCGTCTTTCGTAGAAAGACCGAGCCAAAGTGCAACAGTTTTTGCAAAGCAAAAATTGGCGAAGAGGTCCGGTTTTCCGCGATTAGGTCAGCGATTATCATTTTTTAGTTTTTAATTTCTTTACCATCCACCATCCTGCTGCTAAAACAAAAAACCAAAAGAGGAAATCAAGGAGGAGATTTCCAAGCAACCAATTAACGACTGGTGGTTGAAAGGGTGAATGAGGTGCGCAATAAATCCAAAATTCTTTGGGATATCCTCGAGACCAACAATCCTGAGAAGGGGGCATGTAGAACCAGCTTCCTCCCATCACCAAAACTGCTAAAACAAAAATGATCAAAAGTTCTTTCTTTCTCATGACAATTATGTAGTTAGTATAACATTAAAAATTTGTAAAGCGGAAAATCGGAATTGAATATAACGTGCGCGAGTATGCGACGTTTCGGCTGGGCAAAAACGAAGTTGTTGGACAGACGAAATGTAGCGAAGCGGCGCATACTCGCTGTTAGACGAAGTCGCGAAGCGACGAGGATAACAGCGAGGTACTCGCGCACGTTAGCCAAAAGGCGAACTTGACTTTTTGCGAATATTTTCTTAAAATTATCCTCGTTTTGATTTGATCCTTTATATCATGCCAATTGAAAAACTACAAGAATATTTACGGCTAAAAAATTACAGTCCTAAGACAACCCGTGCTTATTGTAGTTGCACTAAATTAATATATCGATACTTCAAAAAGCCACTAAATAAAATCACAGAACAAGAATTTAAAAACTTTTTAAACAACCTGCTTGAGAAAGGCTACTCTCCCCATACCATCAATCAATACCACGCTTCTCTTAAACTAATTTTCACCAAAATTTATAAAATCCCCTTCAATTTTAATATTCCTTACGCCAAGCGAGGCAAAAAACTACCAATAGTCCTGTCAAGAAATGAAATCCATCGGATTTTAAACTCCATCAAAAATGAAAAGCACAAATTATTGATCGCCCTCGCTTACGGAGCGGGACTGCGGGTAAGCGAAATTGTTGCCCTAAAAATAAAAGATATTAATCTAGACGAATTAAGTATCCATTTAAAACAAGCCAAAGGGAAAAAAGATAGAATAACCATTTTTTCGGAAAAGCTAAAACCCGGTCTTCAAAAATTAATTGCCGGAAAAGACAAAAATGACTATCTCTTTACTAGTGAACGCGGAGGGAGACTCTCACCCAGAACAGCCCAAAAGGTTTTTGAAAACTCGCTTAAAAAAGCTAAGATTAAAAAGGGAGCCACCTTTCACTCTTTGCGCCATAGTTTCGCCACTCATTTACTAGAAAACGGCGTTGATATCCGCTATGTACAAGAACTCCTGGGTCATCAAAATATTAGAACTACCCAAAGATATACCCAAGTAACCAACCCAAAATTAAAAAATATTAAAAGCCCGCTGTGAAAATTGCTATTCTAATCGATCAACTAATTTTAGGTGGAGTGCAGAAAATCGCCCTTAAACAGGCCCAAGCACTTAAAAAATTGGGGCACCAAGTAGAAGTCCTAGTACTCATACGAGAAGGAAGTTATCCGCAACTAACCGAGCTTTCCAGAGGCCTATCTGTCAAACACCTCTCCGACCATTACCCTTTTTTATTTAGAAAATCTATCAAGCTACCCCTTTTCTCCTTTCTTAGTACCGGACACCTCCTTAGCCCCCTTCTCACACCAAGAATAATTAGCAACTGCCAATACGATCTGCTTATCTCTCATGGTAGCACTACCTGCCTAAGTGCGCAAAAAATCTACCAAAAAAGACATATCCCCTTCCTCGCCTTTGTCTACGATCCTATGATCTACATCCTTCAAAAAATCTACTCTCAAACATGGCCCGAGCCAATGAGGCGCATCCTAACTCCCGTCATTAAAACAAAAGAAATATCATATTTAAAAAGCAGCCTAGCCGTTTCAACTCAATCCATAACCTCTCAACAACACCTAAAACAAGCCTACGGTATAAATTCTCAGGTCACTACCCCTGGATGTCAACCGCTTTCCAAAATTCCTCCCAAAAGGGGCAGCTACCTTCTGGCGCTTTCGCGCTGGTCCCTAAAAAAAGATCCCGCCTTTTTGTTAAAAATACTTAAACAGATACCAAAAACCAGACTAAAAATAGCCGGTGTCTGGGAGAGCAAAAAGCATCTCAATATCTTCCAAAAACAAATTAAACAAGCCAATTTAAAATCGCGCCTAGAACTTATTACCTCATTTACCGAACAGGAAAAAAGGAACCTTTTTCAAAAGGCTCGGGCATGGATCCATCCACACCTAGAGGGTTTTGGCATGGGAGCCTTAAGTGCCGCTGAGTGCGGCTGCCCAATCATCATGCCCAAGGGTTCCGGAGCCGCCTATCTTTTCCAGCACAAAAAACACGGATACTTCCCCAAAGAAGGCGACCTTTCGGCTTTTGTTTCGTACACCAAACAGCTAATAACCAACGAACGCCTGGCCTGGAGACTAGGTAAAAACGCCTGGGAAGAAGTAAAAAATAAATATACCTGGAATCATCACGCCAGAACCATTCTCCGAATTGCCAAGGAAAATCTCTCTCCTCAAAAAATTCCCCTTATCGCTTTAGAAACGGGACATGTTTCCTCAAAAGCAGAAAGCGGGGGCGATCTCATTTTTAAACAGCTACAAAGATTTCTGCCCAAAAAATACGCCGTTAAAACTATCATCCCACCCCTTGCCCTACCACATTGGCAGAAAATCAGCCATAACGTCACCCTAATTACCCTGCCAAAAGACCCCTTTCATGAAAGCCAAAACCGACTAATTATCCTTTTTAACTACCTTTGGAGGACTTATCACTCTCTTCAAGCACTTAAAAGACAGGCCTGCTACAAAAGCGTTGTGGTTTACTCTTCAACAAATATTTTTCCGGATATTATTCCGGCATACATTTTTAAAAAACTCCACCCACAAATTAAATGGATCGCACGAATTCATCACCTTACTCCATCGCCGCACAGGAGGCCCGGCAAGCTAATAACCAAAAGTTTTATCTTCCCTATTCAAAAGATTGCCCTAAAATGCATTAAAGAAAAGGCAGATGTAGTACTTGTGCTAAATTCCAGTCTGAAAGAAAAATTAATAAGCATCGGCTTTCCCAAAAGTAAAATTAAGATTTCCGGGGCAGGCATCTACTTTAAAAAAATTCAAGCCTGCCAGAACCCAAAAAAAGAAAAAGAATTTCTGGGAATTTTCTTGGGAAGATTCCACCCCGCCAAAGGTATTTTTGACCTGCCCTCAATCTGGGCATCCGTCTGCCAGCATAAACCGCAAGCAAAACTGGCCATAGTCGGCGAAGCAGATGGAAAAACTGTAAAACAGCTCGTTGGTAAATTTAAACAGACCGGCGTTCCTTCCAGCAATTACCAAATTTATGGATTTCTCCCCGAAGCGGAAAAATTTAAAATACTGGCAAAAAGCCGTCTATTTCTCTTTTGCGATCACGAAGCTGGATGGGGAATAGCACCCGCAGAAGCGATGGCCTGTAAAATACCCGTTGTTGGGTACAACCTGCCAATCTTTGGCAGTGTTTTTAAACAGGGATTCATCACCGTTCCCTGCTTTAACACCAAGGATTTTAGCAATACAATTCTTAATCTCCTCAACAACCAAAAACAATACCAGCGCCTTAGCCAAGAAGCCTATGATCAGGCGAAAAACTTAGACTGGGAAAAAACAGGACTTGAATTTAACAAACTAATCAATTCCCTTATCAGCAGCCAATCCTAGTATTCATCCTCCCTGCCCCACCAGGCCGAGATCCTATTCCTCAAAGGCAAACTCATCCCTGCGAGCAACGCCAAGCCATGCTTCCCGGTAACTAAATCCAAGGCAAATAGAATCCCTAAAAAGTTGACAAAATAGTAAAGCCAAGTCTTCCACGCACCCCTAAAGGTAAAAACAACTGTAAAATCCTCGTTCTGAAACTCCGGGGGAATAAAGACATACATATAGCCTGGCTGCATCGGACCCGACTGATAAATCTTCAATTTCCTCTTTTGACCATTGGCCTCAACATAGGCATGCCACCCTTCATAGCCGGCCTCTTTAAACAACACCCCGTGGGCATTTTCCCCTCTTATAACAACTTTCTGCGGAGAGGGGCGCTGGAAATCAGTCCCTGCCAAAGGCCGGATGCTGCCAATTCCCGCCCCCTCTTCCAAAATCTTCCCAAATAACTTTATTTCATCCGGATTATACTCTCTTAGAGCATGATAGGGTAAATTCATCCCGCTCCAGAAAACCTGCCCCTTTCCTAAATCTTTCTGAACAAGGATAATTTTCCCGTGGTTCTTTAAAAGAATCCGTGCACCCTCATCTACCGCCTCCGGATTGGCATAGGAAAAAGTCCAAGCCTCATCGTTAAAAATAGGGGCGGTAAAATTGGAAACATCTACCTCCCAATCCTTCAGCACTTTTCCTTCTTCCATCTGCCATTCCCTGCCTAAACCCTCGCGGCGATTGGCACTAATAGGAAATACATCTGGCAGGCGCTCCATGTCCGCCTCGGGTCTTTCATCTCCCGTATCCACAAACAAAATACCTCCCTCCTGAACATATTTCTCCAGCATTTCCCAGGTTCTACCGAAAGACCGATATCCATATCGGTACAAAATAAGCATCTTAAACTTCCTCAACTCTTCAAGTGAATAACTATCAACACGCTCCTTCCCTTGCACCAAAATCGCTTTCTGCGAGTTTAGGTTTAAACTGCCAAACAATCTCATTAAAATATTATGAGCTTCAAAATCACCAATGGCCAAAATGGCAGGTGCATTTGTCGTTTGATAAATAGGACTGGTATTATCCAAAGCTATTTTGTAATACTTCAGAGTTTCCCAATAGGCCGGCAAATCAATATAAAAATCATGCGTTGGCCGCCAGACATTAACTTCCTCGCTTTTCTCAATTAATTCGTCATCCAGCAAATAGCTGGAAAATGGAATTCCAAAATCTCTTCCAATAGCTCCGCCTAAGCCTTCCAGATACCCAATAGCGTGCCAGTCAACAAAAAAGCGCGCCTGATTTTCCGCCAACTCCCGCGACACTCCCATTCTTTCCACTATCTCGTCCTTGTTTAAAACAATATTCATCCAATACTGCCAGCCGTTATAATTAGGCCCGCCGGCACTATCCAGATACCCCCTGGCCAGCGGCATATCAAAAATTGAGCTCCACCAAATATTCACCGTGGCGTCCATATCATATAAACGGTAATCCAACCGATTAGGATCCAGCCACGAAGGAACAACCTGACTGAAACCATTACTCCCCCACTCGTCTCTTTTCATATTAAGCAGGGAGGGATAAGCACTACTCTCCTGGGCATGCTCATGCAAAACCCCCGGTTTATCCGGAAATTCATGCGAGCGGGTTAAGATATGAGTCGTAAAACCATGTACTGCCGGAACCAGCAGTAAGATACCCACGGAAAAAAACAGGCTGCCAACGAGAACCTCAAGAGAAAAAGCAGAAATATTCCACAGAGCAAGCCTTTCTTGAAGAAAAGCCCGCAGGGCCCTTAAAAAATGACCCGCCAACCAACTTATAACCACTCCCAGCAAAACCGAAAAACCCCAATAGACCCTTATCCAGCCGCCGGCAAAAGGATTTAGCCCCATGAAAAAAAGATAGCCAAAAATAAATCCATAGACTAAAAGAGAACCCACCAACACAACAACTCTAATTGCCTTTTTCTTATCCTTAACTATCAAAAGAGAGATAAAGAAAAGGGAAAGGGAAAGCAACAGTAAGGGAAAATAAGGACTACTAATCCAGCGGGGAACCTTGTCTATTGTTTCTTGAAATTTGGCAACGATTGTCCTTGATCTATAAAAATTCTGAGCCATTTCTTCTTCGGGGTGCACCGAAATCTCCGCCGCTGTTCCAACCAACCTTCCGCTAAAAATCCCCGCCAACAGCCTAAAAACCCCTTCCACCCCCACAAAAGCCAATTCACGAAACCCCACCAAAGCCGTAACGCCAAAATAAACAAAAAGATCCTTTACCCTAAACCAAAGGCTATCCAATAGCCCTCTCCTCTTCGCCGTTCCAGCAAAAAAAATGAAGAGAGAAGAAACCGGAAGCGCCCAAGCCACAATCACCTGCGGGTGGCCCAACAGCCCCAAGCCGCTCGTTATTCCCGCAAGGTATAAATAACGAATGTCTTCCCTGTTAACATATAAACCGATAAAGATAAGCACCAACGGCACCAGGCAAATAGTGGCTGTATAGGGAACAGCACCAGCCCAAAAAAGGCTTAAATATTGGCCATAGGAAAAAATGGTAAGCAAGGTAATCAAAGTGGAAACAAAAACATTCCTAGAAAAGTACTGATATAAAATGTAACAAAGTATAGCAAACAGAACCAGACTCGCCAAAACATAAATTTGAACTGCTCTAAAGACATTAAAAAAACCGGCCAGCGGCGAAATGAGGTAAAAGTGCAAAACAGGGTAGACGCTTTCAAAAGGACGTCCCCCATACCACTGGTACCACCAGGCATTAACGGGGCCGGCAAAATTATTAGCCAGATAGCGCACATTTGATACCGTAAGATATAAATCTATGCCTTTTGCAGGAATAGCCTGATAGTAGGCTTGAAGAATTGGGTAGCCGAAATAGGCAACTACACCCAGTCCCAAAAGGGCAAAAATTGCACCAAGAAAGATCTGACCAATTCTGTTAAAACAAAATATCTTACGCATAAGCTTATGATATCACCCAGGCACCAAACTTTACACTCTCTTGCTGCCTGACCGAGTAATGCCCCTTACGGCGACGTCTTTCTTTAATCCTGAATCTTCGCTAAAATTTTTTATCCAGTTCTGCACAAGGCAAAATACCAAAGAGGAAATAATCTGCCATAAATTTGTTTCCCCAAAATCCTTGCCATCCGACGGCCAATCAGAAATGCCTTGGATCTTAACGAAGCCTGATTAAACCCCGACAGAAACCATGGTGTGTAAACCAACTTCTCTTTTGCTATCTCCAAAGAACTTCCCTGCAAAATTCCGCGAATTGACTTCTGGTTAAAAAAGTTTACATGCCCAAATCTATCTTTCCAATTTGGCAGCATTTTTCTCACCAGCCAACCTTCCAGACAGTCCTCAAGCGGCACCTTAATAAGCAGCCACCTCGCCACCCGTCTTATCTCCGACAAAGCCGCAGAAACATCACCCACATGCTCCAGCAGATCAAGAGCTAAACACAAGTCTCCTACTCCATCCTTAAAAGGCAAATGCTCCACACCAGACTGTACATACACTAATTGCGGATTATTTTCCAGAGCAAACCTTAGATTGGGATAAGATATATCTACTCCAACGGCAAAAACTCCACCCACCTTTTGAGAAACAAACTTTAAGACTTCACCACTGCCGCACCCCAAATCCAAAATAATCTCAGGATTTAAATCAGTCTCACGGACAAAGTCAAGCACTTCTCTCCCCTTCCAGGGGGCATCAGCAATATCCAATCTAGGATGCTGCCGAATATATTCCCTTGTGTAATAGGAAAAGAATTCGCCGCTCTTTTCTTCGGCGAGTACAAAATCAACAATGCCGTCCTCATCAACCGGATAAACCCGGCCACAATCTAGGCAACTAACCCTATCACGCCTATCAAAATTAAGACTTCCCGAGGAACAATAAGGACAGATTAAAATTGACTGCAGCCTGCTATCAATGGACATCTTCATTAAACAAAGCGGCTTTCTGGTTCACGGGGAATAGCGGACTCTTGCCGCGTACCGAATGGTACTGCGGTTAGTCCGCAATCTTAAGCGCGCAATAAGCCAAGCCTGTAATTCAGCGGCAAAACAGGGATTGCCCCTCGAAAAGGGCGAATCGGTAAAATATCAAATTAAAAATGCCCAATGCCAAACCAAATCCAAATGACAAATCTCAAACAAGGACCAAATCACAATTTGCAAATTCTAAACACGGGAAAGCTTTGGTCATTTGAGTTTTGGATTTAGAATTTGTTTGTAATTTGTAATTTGGTGCTTGGTCATTGTCGTTATGACTATGACAACTGGGTTGGGCATTTATGACCCATCCTCACCACTTGGTACAAAATAAAGAATACGGTCGCCGCGGTTACAATATATCCTGCATACTGCCAAATAATCGGCTGATACCAAAGATTAATATTCACCCTGCCGTCCTTATTCGGCTGAATAAGAATAAAACCCAGAACATCCCGTTTTACTTTCATCTTTACACCGTCTTCCCCTTTCGCCACCCACCCCGGACAGTAGGCCATTTGAACCAAGATCGCCTCATTCCTCTTTAGATACCCCGAAATCTGGTAATGACTATTGTTAATCTGCCTAAAATTTAACTTTGACCCCTTTCGATCCGAAGCATTCTCCAGCCAATTCACATACTCGCTAATTGCCTCTTTATCTACAGCATTCTGCGGTTCCTCCAGACGATCATGAAGAGATAAATTTACTTTTTTAGCCAAACTTTCATCCTTTAGGGGCACCTCATAGATAATATCTCCCTGTTCTCTATAGACCGGCTTCAGCAAACCCTGAAACTTTCCGGGATAGCGATAGTCCTTAAACGGCTCCCGTGAGGTGACAGTGTTCACCACAATGTACTTAACATTCATTATTTTCGCCCAGTCAACAGATATCTCCCCAGATTCGCCATGGTAAATTTGATAGCTTGCGTGCAAAACCCAGGGGTGAACAGCAGATTGATCCAGGGCACCCCTAACCTGACCAACATCATTAAAATAGTTCAGCCAAAAAGCATAATTGCCGGAAACATAGGCCCTAGTTCCCCTTGGAACGTTTTCTTGAAGCCATCGGCTAATCTCATACTCCGGGGATGTTTTTAAATTATCAGCCGGCCGGGTCATTATCCGCGAATAGGGCTGCCACCCATCTAACGACCACCCCAAAAAATCTCGTGCAAGATAAGCTCCGCCCGCCAACACCGCTATAAAAAGGAGAGGGCCCAAAAGGCGTTTGGCGGGTAATTTTCTCTCCATCTCCGCCAAAAGAATCCCCAACAACATCGCCCAAGACATATCCACTTCTGTCATCAATCTCAACGCCTGCGGCAGGTAATCAATTTTCCATTGATAATGAGACGCAACAACAAAAGCATTTACCAAAAACCACAAAAGGGCAACCCTTACCGATCCAGAGCGTACTTTTTTAAGCCCAGCGTATAAAAGGCCCAATAAAAAAAATAGAAATACCAATCCCCACGGGAAAAGAGCCAGATAATTCTGCAACACTCCCCTCCCCTCTCCAAAAAAGCTCTTGATAAAGGCAAAGTTGTACCAAAAGGCCAACAATCCATAGGCAAGCCCCGCGGCCTCAAGGCTGAGCTTTAACTTATGCATTAACTCCGCACTATTTTCCCCCAGTAGAATTTCCACAAAGGCGATTGCCAGAAGCAAAACCGCCAGGGCGGAAAGCCCAATGGCATTAGTTAATCCAGTTAGGGCAATAAAAAGCGCCGTCAGAACCAGCCAGTTATAAGAATGCTGTTTTAACAACTTATAGTAGGCGCTCCCCGCCAATAGTAAAAAAACTTGCGAAAGAGTATGAGGCCCTTCTCCATACAGCGTTAAAATCACCAATCTCCACGGCGCCAAACTAAACGCAGATCCGACCGTCCGCACTTCACCAATAAGATAATTTATAGAAGGGAAGATAGAAAAAACCAAAGCCGAGAAAAAAGCGGTCTTTTTCTTCCCGCTCACAGTTAACACAAAGAAATAAAGGCTTAAGGGAACCAGACAATAGGCCAAACCAGAGATAATGCGATAGGCGCGGGCAAAAGAAATAAAGGGCCAAATTTTATTAATCAACACCTCTCCTACGGGCAGCAGAGGAGTATACAAAAGATATAAAGGATAACCCAAATACCATAAGGGGTTCCAACCACCAAAAATACCCGACCAAAACCTAGCAATAAATTTGGCCATAGTGATATAGGAAACCTCAATAGACTGCATAAACTGTGAATACTCACCAGTGAATAGAGGCCGGACAAGGGAAAAGTTAAGAACAAGAATTATCAGCGGCAAAAACAAACTGGTAAATTTGTGAATTATCTCCCGTGAGAGCTTCATGGCAATATTGACCCTATCTTCAACCTAATTAAAGAGTAAACACCATTCATAATCTCCTCCGGCACAGCCATTTTACTCCTTCCCCTTTCGCGATCCTTAAAAACTATTGGAACTTCAACCATGGTGTACCCTTTTTTGTGTAAACGGAAAAGCAACTCAACTAAAAATATATAACCGTCGGAATAATTTTGTTTTTTTAAAACGCACTTCAGTGCCCGGCGATTATAAACTCTAAAAGCCGAAGTGCAGTCTTTTATTCCAAGACCCAACAGCCAGCGGGCAAAAGAAACCGCTGACAAGCTCACCATCTTACGAAACCAGGGATAATCAAGCTCCGCCCCGGGGACATGACGAGAACCAACCACCACATCATACGCATCCGATTTCTCCAACAAGCTCGGAATCTCACGAGGCCGGTGCGAGAAATCAGCGTCCATCGTAACTACCTTTTGCGCTCCCTGCTCTAAAACGTACCAAAATCCCTTAAGATAGGCCCTGCCCAAACCCGCCTTGGCGGGATTTTTCATTACCTCTACCAACGAATTTTTGTGTGAAAGTTCTTCGGCAATTCTGCCCGTCCCATCCGGAGAGTTATCATCAACAATTAAAATACGGACACCTAAATTCAAAGAAAGAATTTCCTTAAGCAAGGACTCTATGTTCTCCGCTTCGTTATATGTGGGAACAACAACATAGGTCATATCCATTTGGCTCTCATTTTCATCACCAGAAAAAAAACAAACATCCAGCTGGCCGCCGACACCAAAAGACCAAAGCACTGATCCATCACTGTCCGTGAGTAATCCAGAGACAAGGGAAGCTTAAGAGGTACCTGGAGAGCATTAATTTCCTCCACTACTTCCTGTGTGGGAACAGTCACCGAAACCAGAATCATCCCCACCATCCAAATAAAAATCAAAAAAAGCAAACTCACGCCCCTCTTGGGCGCCACACCCCGCACCGTCTGTACATTTCCCCCAGGCTCCGCCGGCAAAATAATTTTACCTATAGCACTCAACGAACCCAGAGCATCCAGAAAAATTGTCGCCGCCACGCCCAACAACAGAGAAAGACAAAGCCCAAATTCGGGCAGAAAGCGGTGCGGAATAAGCAGAAAATCCCTAAAATCAGAGTAGGAAAGGAACTCAACAAGATTAACGAAAAGATAGATGGTAAAAAAACCCAGAGTCAAAGCAATCGGC
This sequence comes from candidate division CPR3 bacterium 4484_211, assembly GCA_002084955.1. GTDB lineage: Bacteria > Patescibacteriota > 4484-211 > 4484-211 > 4484-211 > 4484-211. The sequence goes on from MZGJ01000016.1 coordinate 13,367, forward strand.
TGCAGACCTTCGCGGCTTTCAAAAATTAAATAACCAAACACAAAAATAATCGGCACCGCAAAAAAGGAAATCGGGACAAGTCTCCACAGCAGGCTGACCACCAGCCGCCCCTGCCCCGCCGAGAGTATCTTGTACACAAAACCCGGAGTATACCAAAAGGCCGCCATCCCCCAGGCCAAGGAAACCACAAACAAAAAGCGAAGCAATTTAAACTTAGCCTGACCCAAGATCAGCTCAGAAAAGGCAATAACCAACAAAAACAGCACCAAATTAAACAGAGCAAAAGGACTAATTAATCCCACCACGGCAACGCTCATGCTTGCCAAAAGACCAAAAAACATTCCACCTTTTTTTAAAAAGGTAAGCAGAAAATAACAAACCAGAGGGAAAAGTCCGACCGCCATCACATGAGCCCCGTCACCCTCAATCCAGGCATGGCGCAATCTATCCAGCGCCAAAAACTTAACTGGCAGAGAGTAAAAATAACCTACCATTAAGCCCGGCAAGCGCCTTGCCGTCAGTTCTTTTAAAAAAAAGTAAAAGGTAATCACTCCCAGCAACTGCCCGATAAAAACAAGAAAAAACGCCGCGCGATACTCAGAAATCGGGAGAAAAAATGCAGCTGCCCTTGACAGGATGGGAATTACAGGAGCCACCACGCCGCCAATATTCCCGCTTAAACTCAAAAACGGGCGCATCCATAAAACATTAAAAGACACCAGAAAAACAAGGCAGAAAATATCTATAAAGGCCGGCAATGAAATAGAGCGTAAGTTTAGTTTAATAGTCATCCTCATTCATTATATCTAACTTCGCCATCAAAAACTTCACCCAATCAAATGTCCGCGGATACAAAAAGACTAAACCCAGGCCTGCACAAAAAAGCACCAGTCCCAATCCCCAATCAACCACCGAGAGCCGATAAAATAAAAGTATGTCCGCCTTCCCTTCCTGTCCTTTCATCAACGCCCCTAAATTCCCCAAGACATCGGGATGTACCTCTATTCCGCCACTGTCAGACACGGGTTTCGCCTGCCAGCCATGATTAAAGGCAACACCCAGGCTAATCGCATTAGATAAGGGTGGAGAGGTCATTAGCACTATTGCCTGATTACTGCTATACCAACCCTTAGCAGTTAAACCAGCCAGCCGATTTCTCCAGTTAATATATGCTTTTAAGTTTTTTTCGTCTATTCCGCTCAGCGGCGATGAAAGAATTTTGGTTTCCTTCCAATCTACAGCTCGTGCGAATAGATCATCTTTTTTCCGGTAAATTTTATTACCGTCCTGATCGTACACTTTTTGCCAGCCTTTCATTAAACCAAACTTATCCGGATGCCTAAAATCATGATAGGGGTCAGCTGACTGTGATGTGTTGACAACCACCCAAGAAGCACCCAGAGATTCCAGCCACAAAGCGGCCAGATCAGGGCTTTCTCCTTCCCTAATTTGATAAGCGCCGTGAGCCCAATAGGGATGAACGGCCGCCGGATCGTCTCCCCCGCGCACCTGCATCACGCAGGGAGCGAAATAATTCAGCCAGAAAACTAGACTGCCGGAAGTAAAAACACGCTCTGTCGGCGCTACATTCTTTTTCAAAAAGTCAGAAATACGGTATTCAAAAGAATCCCCATAATATATCCCATAGGTCTTGCAAGAATTGTTCAGGCGCAAATGGTAAACAAGAACCAACAAACAACCAGCCGACAGCGGCAAGGAAAAAGCTAAGAAATTAAGAATTTGGGGAACGGGAACACTTTTAAATTTCGCACGGTAATTTTTAATTTTTAACTCCAAACTTTTAACTTTATCGGCAATAATCTCTAACAGCCTTTCCACTAAAAGCCCTACCAACATCGCACTTCCCATATCTACTTCAACACCATAGGCCGCATAGTCCTGCCAAAAATCGGTATCGGCGATAAACCGGCTTAAAGTTAAAAACCAAAATCCAAAATTAAAAAACAGCACAAAAGCCACCCTTTTATCCCTTAACCAAGAGCTTCCCCGAACCACCCAAGCACCCAGCAGCAAAGGAAGTAAAACAATCATAAACTTAACCAAATTAACCATCACGCTGACAAGAGATTTTCCGGCCAGAGACGGATTTCTTAAGGCGTGCCACCAATAAAACGGCGTATACCAAAGCGAAACAGTCAACAAACAGCAGATGAAAACAGTGAGGGCCCTAAGCAGATAATCCTGCCAATTCTGTTGATCTCCCAAAATCTCTAAGAAAAGCAGGCACAGTCCCCCAACTATCAAAAAAACGACCGCGGAAGAACCAATCAAAAGGGCGCAAGCGGCCAATAAAACAGTACCCAATAAACAACACCTGGTATTCTCTTTTAAAAACTTTCTATAAACAATTAAGGCCAACAGGCCCAGGGGCAAAGCGGCCGCCTTTGGCCCATTACCCAAGAAAAGAGATGAGAAAAAAACAAATGGCAAATACCCCGTCCGACCTCCTAAATATCTTACCGGAGGGAAAATATACATCAAGGAAGGGGCCAAAATTAACCAAAGAGCAGAGACAAAAGCGTAAGTTTTCCTAAACTTCACGGTTCGCAGAAATCCATAAAAAACAAGAGGGAAAAAGCAAAGAGCACCGGCAGTCATCAGTCTATACAGGAAGAAAATATCCGCCCGGCCAACTTTGGCTACCAGACTTAGCCCTCCTATAAATAATGGGTTTTGGGAAAATCTAAGCGGATATCCCAAAAACCAATTTGGGTTCCACCATATGTGCGGCCAATTATCCACCACAAACCTTATCTGGCTAAGCCACGAACCTTCAAAAGAATAAGGATAAATCCGCAAGTTAGAATTAAGCGCTGGACAAATTAAAGCGAGTGCGGCAAAAAATAAAATAGCCGGGAGCAACAACTTCCTCATTTTACGCTAGCTTTGCCTACAAGGACAAAACTATAAACAAACCACCAATAGACTATTAACCAGACAATAAACACGAAGGCGGCGAAATAATCATGAAATAGGACGGCAAACAGCTGCCCGCAATAAACAGCCAGCAACGAGGTAATTGCCATACGCAGGAGATTCACCAAAAAAGTTCCCAAGATACCAATAATTATCGCCTCCAATTTGGAAAACCCGGCATAGTTCCCCTGGAGTCCGCTCAGGAAAGTTACGAACAAAAGAAGCATTCCCTGCCAGCCGATACAATTCCATGAGATACGCACATAAACATCATTAATCATCATGCCCCCGGGGGTAGCCACAAATTTTAATTTAAAAGGCAACAATAAAACTCCGATTAACTTTACCTCCCAGGGAACAATTATTTTTTCTATCGCTCGATACATGCTGGTGTTTTCCACCACGCGCGTCATCAGCTCATTAAGAGTCGTGACAAAAGGCAGAACCGCCAGAATAATTGACGCCAAGATGAGGACGGTAATAAAAGTATCTCTCTGCATAGACCGATTTAAAGGTGTTTTAAGCTATTAATGGTATAAATCCGAACTTCCTTGGTAGAATTACCACCTCCTTCCCCCTGAACTGAATCCAGCTTCGTGGGAGGCACAGATGCAAAAAGTTCAAACAAAGAAGAGATAAGCTCTTCCCTCCCCTCACCGGTAACCGCAGAGACGAGAACAACCTTTTTGCCCCCAATAGCTTTCTGAAGCCCTCTTTTTATGGCATTAAAATCATTGCGCACCTCGGTAACATCAGCCTTATTAATCACCACGATCTCAGGTTTTTCCAGTAATCTCCGGGACCATAAACCCAATTCCCTCCGAACAGTCTGATAGGCCTCCAAAGTAGTCTCAACCAAATCCGCCTCGGGCGATTGGCTCTTTTCCTTGTCATGCAGAGGGTCAATAACATGGACCAAAATTTTAGTTCTTTCCACATGCCTCAAAAAGTTATCTCCCAACCCCTTACCTTCAGCCGCCCCCTCAATAAGACCAGGGATGTCGGCAACAACCAGCGTATCCGTTGCAAATTTTCCTTTATCTGCCCTCATAACGCCCAAATTTGGACTTAAGGTTGTAAAAGGGTATTCCCCCACCCGAGCTCGGCTATTAGTTAGGCGATTAAGCAGAGTCGTCTTGCCGGCATTTGGAAGTCCAACTATTCCCACATCGGCAATTAACTTTAGCTCCAACACCAACTCTTTCTCTTCACCTTTCTTGCCTTTTTCCGCCCAATAATACTTGGCATCTCCCCGTCTTTTCACCGGGGCCTGATAGAAACAACCCTCAGAAAGGACCTGCTGAGATCTGAGCGCATTCAGCCGAAGATGAGCATTCCCCCTTCCCCCTCGCCCCCCTTTGGCAACAAGAACTCTCTGCCCCGCCCTATTTAAATCCTCAAGAACTTTTAATTTTCCATTTCTCATTTTTAATTTTATTATCGTTCCCACGGGAACTCTAAGAACTAAATCTTTCCCTCTGGCACCCTTCTTCTTATTATCTCCTCCTCGACGGCCATCCGAAGCGCGAAATGACCTCAGACGGGTAAAGTCGTAAAGAGTCCCCAAATTATTGTCCGCCTCAATATAAATATCTCCCCCATCACCGCCATCGCCGCCATCTGGACCAGCTTTAGGACGGCCTCTTTCACGACGAAAAGCCACCAAACCATCGCCGCCCGAACCAGCACAAACTGTAATTGTACAAACATCAATGAAACTTCTCACCTAAATATTGTAGCGTAATTAGGCAGTAAGTGGTAAACAGCAAGTAGCAAGGGGAAAGCAAAAGATGCGCAGACAAAACCAACTTAGCGAACAATACTCAACGGATTCACTGCCCGCCCATTCCTTTCAACCACAAAGTGCACATGGCAGCCATAGGCGCGTCCGGTAGCCCCCATATAGCCAATAACTTCACCCTTGCTCACCGTTCCCGACCGCCTGGCAAAGCCGCTAAGGTGTGCATACTTGGTAACATAGCCATTACCATGGTCTATCATCACCGAGTTGCCGCCTCCACCAACCCACCAAGAAGCAAAAATAATTGTGCCGCTATCTGCGGCCACAATAGGTGTGCCACATCTATTGGCTACATCAATAGCCGGATGCCACCAAGAGAAATACTGGGTAAGAGTTCCCACAGCGGGCATACCCAAAGAACCGGTACCTCCCGCAGAAACCGGTACCAGTTGAAGCCCGGAATCAGCAGTGGCGGCACCACCAGACACGGAGGAACCAGGCAAAGAAGAAGCCAGTCTGGTAGGTATAGAAGATTGAGGAACAACTAATTCCTGGCCAACACTAAGCAAATAAGGCTCGTCCAACCAATTGGCATCAACCACTACCTGAGGAGAAACACCCCACTTCCGGGCCACCGAAGAAACAGTCTCTCCCGGCCGAACACGGTGGATTATCCCCGAAACAGGAGGTATCTTTATGGAATCTCCCGGGCTTAAATAGTTCTGATTACCGATATTATTGATATAGGCCAAAGATTCAACGGTAACATTAAACCGCCGGCCAATCTCATAAAGGGTATCTCCGGGCCGAACTGTATAGTTAATAATTTCTGCACGAATCTGCCCTTTCCCGGCCGTGGTCACCGTGATGTTATTTTGAACAAGGATATCATGAGTTTCAACCACCACCGCATCATCGGCAGAAAGAATCTTCTCTACAGCTTCCTGGGCCGAAAAAACCTCCAGCCCAGGGGCAAAAAGAACCAGCGAGGCAACCACGCCGACCACCGGAGTAAAATTAAGTTTATCTACCAGCCACCTGTTGCGTCGGCGCATCAGAAAGCCCACCAGCGCCGCTTCCGTTGAGGAAAAACGCCAAACAAACTCATCCCTTAAAGACTTCAGGGCGGCAAAAACGGCAAAGAGAAAATTTCCTCCTTGATTTTTAAGACAGATTGAGAAATTCAAGAAATCCTTCCATATCGGGATTTCTTCCGCAGGCTGGGATAGCATGGCGAGGGTAATTATACTTTAGAATTTTGCGAAACGCAAATTGACTGACCCATAATTCTCAAATTCCAACCAGGCAAAATCCATCAAAATAGTCGGAAATTGACTGGAAATTCTACTCGATCTCTTCGTGCAAAGTTTCCAAAAACTCCTTATTGGTTTTCGTCTTTTTTATCCTCTGGATTAGTAACTGTGTCGCCTCTATCCCCTGTTGAAACTCCGGCTTGTTGGAGTTCAAAACATCCAGCATTTTATGCATCCTCCAAACCTGCTTAAGTTCCTCTTCAGAAAATAGCAGCTCTTCGCGACGGGTGCCCGAGCGCAAGACGTCTATTGCCGGCCACACGCGGCGATTAGCCAAACGACGATCCAGATGAATTTCCATATTCCCCGTTCCTTTAAATTCTTCATAAATTAAATCGTCCATTCGCGACCCCGTATCCACCAAGGCCGTAGCGATAATGGTTAAAGACCCGCCATCTTCTAAATTACGTGCGGCGCCAAAAAAGCGCTTGGGCGGATAAAGAGCCGCCGGATCAAAACCACCCGAAAGTGTTCTCCCCGAAGGAGGAACATTTAAATTGTGCGCCCTGGCCAAGCGGGTTATTGAATCCACCAGCATAAAGACATCACGCCCCATCTCCACAGCCCTCTTAGCCTTATCCAGGGCCAAATCCGCCACTCTAACCTGCTCCTCAGGCGGTTCGTCAAAATTGGACGCGATAACCTCACCCTGGACACTCCTCTCCATATCGGTAACCTCTTCGGGCCGTTCCCCAATTAAAACCACCATTAAATCAATATCATCATAATTGGTGGTTAATCCGTTGGCGATATCTTTCATTAACCAGGTTTTTCCAGCCTTGGGAGGAGAAACAATTAAACCTCTCTGACCTCGGCCGATCGGCGCTACGAGATCCAAGAGCCGGGTAGAAATAATCTCCGGCTTTGTCTCCAAAACTATCTTTTCTCGAGGGAAAATAGGCGTTAAATCTTCAAAACGAGGCCTTTGCCGCGATCTTTCTGCCTCTAAACCATTAACCTCATCCACCCGCAATAATCCCCAATACTTCTCCCCCTCTTTAGGAGGACGAGCAATTCCTTTAACAACATCTCCCTGCCTCAACTCAAACCTCCGCACCTGAGAGGAAGAAATATAAACATCTTCACGACTGGAACCAAACCCCTTTCGGCGCAAAAAACCAAAATCGGGCAGAATTTCCAAAACGCCGGTAACTTCCTCTGTCTCGGTCTCCGGGGAAAAATCTGAATTAACCTTCTCCAGATGACCAGACTTCTTATCTGTTGATGGGTGGGAATTATTATTTAAACTCATTAGGGAAATATAAAAACGAAACCGTGAGAAGAAACCCTGTCCACGCTAGTTTAACATAGGCCACAAACGCCCGTCAAGTTTAAAAAGAGTCGTGGGGAGTGGCACTGCCCCAACCACCCCCCATGCTCTATTTATAGCACAAAGCTATCGGCCTGTCAAATCGCAACAACTTATCTTTCATAGATAGTAGAATACATTTTGTGCACTTTACCAAAGAGCCGATTTTGAGATTTGAAAAGAGGCTTTGCAGAAAACGGCGGCAAAAAAAGAAGAAGTGCGGT
>MZGJ01000026.1 GCA_002084955.1 candidate division CPR3 bacterium 4484_211
TACCGCACTTCTTCTTTTTTTGCCGCCGTTTTCTGCAAAGCCTCTTTTCAAATCTCAAAATCGGCTCTTTGGTAAAGTGCACAAAATGTATTCTACTATCTATGGTTTTGGTCAATCCCTACTTTACTATTAGGACACTTTTTAGTAACAATTTAAAAATCACATCCATGCTACTTATGCTTGCTTCCTTTCTCTTCTTGCCGTTACTTTCACCATCAGCCTGTTTTCTATTTTTACCTCTCATTTTGGAGCGTTTTCTTAGTACAAAAGAACAGGCTTGGGGGCCTTTTTTTCACTACTCTGCTGTAATTGCCCCCTTACTTGCCTCTGCAACAATCTCCGCCATTGAGAATTTAAATAAAACAATCCGCCAATACCACCCTCAATTTAACCACCGAATATTAACAACATCTATTCCATTGACTATCAGCATCAGTAGCATACTCGTAAGCCTCCGTGGTAATTACAAGGCTTTCCCTTTGTGGCAATTATTTAACGGCAATATCATCCCCACACCTCAAGAAAAATTGGAAATACAATCTAACTATGCAGCCATAGAATTGATCCCTAAAACAGCATCTGTCAGAGCACAAGATTCATTATTGCCACATCTGTCACAACGAGAGCAAATCTATCTACTCACAGAACATTACAACGACACAGTAGATTACGTCCTTATCAATCCAACAAACTCCCACTGGCCAATACCCGCGGAAGAATTACCTGCAATTATTAATAAATACCTCGCCAGCCCCTCATACGGTCTTATTTACTCACAGGGAAACACTTTACTCTTTCGAAAAAACTCCAAAGACTTATGTCCCGTTTCCAAGGAGATAAAAGATTTTCTAAATCATAACAAGAGTAACACTTGATAAAATATGATTCGCGCGTTAGAGTAAGTTTCAGAAATAGCAGGCATGAATCAGTCTCCCCCTCAAGGGAGAACCGTTAAAATTGACAGCTATTCTTCCTATTGACCTAAAACCCAAGTTATTCAACTAGCCAAGAAGCTTCGCCCAACAGCTTGTTCCTTGGCAGTTATCGTTGAATGACCATCGCTATTGATGCCCGATTTTGGGGCTTAGAACACGCCGGCTTAGGCCGCTATGCCATTAATCTCATCCGCAATCTGGCTGAAATTGACCAGAAGAATACCTATTATTTGCTACTCCGCAAAAAATATTTCCAAGAGAGCCTTGGCCTGCCCAACAACTTCAAACCAATATTAGCCGAAATCTCCTACCATTCCCTAACGGAACAACTAAAGCTCCCTCTTCTTATCAGGAGGCTTAATCCCGATTTTGTACACTATTTGTACTTCATCGTACCTATCCTCTCATCCAAAAAATTTGTCGTTACCATTCACGACCTTATTAAACACAAACATTCCGGCGGTGAAGCAACCACTCTCTCCAAACCTGCATATTACACCAAATATCTGGCCTATCATCTTGATATGTGGTGGGCGGCCAAAAAATCCACCCGCCTCATTGTCCCTACTCAATATGTTAAAAACGAGCTGGCCGCCTACTATAAAATTAAAGAAAAGAAAATCACGGTAACCTACGAGGGAGTTGATCCACAAATCACAATTGCGGAGGCAAACATCAAAAAACTGCTATCAAAATACAATCTCACCAAACCTTATCTCATTTATGTTGGTAATGTTTACCCTTACAAAAACATCCCACGGCTTCTGGACGCCTTAAAATTACTGCCCAAAGGCCTCTCACTGGCTGTTGCCTGCGCCCGTTCGGTATTTTGGGAAAAGCTGCAAGCTATTATCAAAGAAAGAGAAATGTCCAACCGCGTCAAATTGCTTGGCTTTGTCCCCGATGCAGACTTGGGAACACTCTACCGGGAATCCTTAGCTTTCGTCTCGGCTTCTCTGGATGAGGGCTTTGGCATTACACCCTTAGAAGCCATGGCCTCCGGCACTCCCGCCATAATTTCCAACAGCGCCTGTTTTCCCGAAGTCTGCGGCAACGCCGCCTTGTACTTTAATCCTTATGATCCTAAAGATATTGCAGAGAAAATCGGGCAAGTCCTTGATAACCCTCAGCTTCGCAGCGAACTAATTAGACGGGGACAAGAGAACCTTAAGCGCTTTAGTTGGAGAAAGATGGCAGAAAAAACCTTAAAAGTGTATAATTCTCTAGTAAATACAATTCTCTAATAAATTCGAATTAGGTTCGAATAAAATTCGAATTAATTCGAGAATTTCGAGAATATCAACCCATGATCTATCTCATGATTCTCACCAGTGTCATCATCGGGGTCGCCGGCCAGCTTCTAATGAAGCAGGGAGTCTCCAAAATCGGCCAGTTTTCAGAAGGAGTGATCCCATTTCTTTTTAAAGCTGTCACTTCTCCATGGGTAATCATAGGATTAACCGCCTACGGCGCGGGAACAGTCATTTGGCTCTTAATCCTTTCCAAAGTTGATGTCTCCTTTGCCTACCCCATGCTCTCTTTGGGCTATATCTTTCTTCTTATCTTTGCCGCCTTTTTCCTCGGAGAACATATCTCCATCATAAGAATTCTCGGCGTGTTGCTCATTACTCTGGGTGTAGTATTGATCACCAGAAGCTGATAAATCAGAAACTGGCGATTCCTAAAAAATCGCAGGCTTTACCTATTGCACCCGCAGATCGCGGGCTAACCGCAGTACCATCCGGTACACGGCAAGAGTCCGCTATTACAAATAAAGCACAGCATTATGTCCCAGCCATAATGACAATAACCAAGCACCAAATTACAAACAAATTCTAAATCCAAAATTCAAATGACCAAAACTTTCCCATGTTTAGAATTTGGAAATATGAACCTTTCCGTCTTTTTTCCCGCCTACAACGAGGAAGCCAATCTCAAGGCCACAGTCAACAAGGCCCAAAGAGTGCTAAACGAGCTTAATCTTGAGTATGAAATTATCATCGTTGACGACGGCAGCCGCGACAACACCGGAGAAATCGCCGAGCAATTATCAAAGCAGGACAAAAGGGTAAGAGCCATCCATCACCCCCAAAACCGCGGCTATGGAGGAGCAATTAAATCGGGTCTCTACGCCGCCAGATACGACTGGATTGCCTTCACCGACGCCGACGGACAGTATAATTTTTCAGAAATTACCAATTTCTTAAACTTAACAGACCGAGCCGATCTAATTATCGGCTACCGAAAAAAAAGAGCCGATTCCCCAATTCGTAAAATCAACGCCCAGCTCTTTAACTGGGAAATGTTCTTCTTATTTGGACTAAAGGCCAAAGATGTGGACTGCGGCTTTAAGCTCATTAAAAAAAAGGTGGTAGATACTATTAAACCTCTGCAGTCAGAAGGCGCCATGATTGAGGCCGAGCTGTTAATAAGAGCAAAAAAGGCCGGTTTTAAATTTATCCAAATTCCCGTCACCCACCTGCCCCGCAAAGTCGGCAAACAGACCGGAGCAGACCTCAAAGTGATTTTTAAAGGGGCAGTGGTAGAGCCCCTAAAACTTTGGAAAACTCTAAGATAACGATGCCAATATACCAATGATTACGAATTATACCAATTAAATACGAATGTCAATTAGGCCAAAAATAATCTATCCCAAGCTCTCATACATAATTACCGGGCTTTGTTTTAGTATCCATAATGAGTACGGCCGCTTTCTTCGCGAAAAACAATACGCCACCCATTTAGAAACTAAACTAAAAGAAGAACAACTAAATTATCAAAGAGAAGTGGAAATCGGCGACAGCCATAATATTGTTGATTTCATCATTGAGGACAAAATAATTCTCGAACTTAAAGCTAAAAGGGCAATCACCAAAAAAGACTACTACCAGACACAACGATACCTTCAAGAAACAGGAATTAAATTAGGCTTGCTTATTAATTTTAGAAATAAATTCCTTAAACCCAAAAGGATAATTAAAATTGATACGCCCGCAAAAATCAAATATCAATAACAAAATGCAAATTTGTATTTATTCGCATCATTAGTACAATTCGTATATTGGCATCATCATGCATGTAGCTATTGTCCACGACGCTTTTATGCAGTGGGGGGGAGCCGAGAATCTTGTTTTAGCCATGAGCGAGATTTGGCCAAACGCCCCCATCTACACCTCGGCGGTAAACGCAAATATCCTGCCGGCAGGCTTCCCCAAGGAAAAATTGATCACTTCTTTTATTCAAAAATTCCCTCTGAGTAAAAAAATTTATCAACCGCTTTTTTTTCTTCAGCCCTTAGCCTTTGAGCAATTTAATTTAAACGAGTTTGATGTGGTAATTTCTTCAACTACCAAATTTGCCAAAAGCATTATCACCGGCCCTCGCACCCTGCATATCTGCTACTGCAACACTCCCACGCGAATCCTCTGGTTTTTTAAAGAGTACATCCGCCAGAGGGATCTTTCCTTTTTTCTCAAACCAATTTATGCGCCGTTATTGACCCCCGTCATCAGTTCCCTAAGAGCGCACGACTACAGCGCCGCCCAGCGGGTAGATTACTTTGTCGCCAATTCCAAAAATGTCGCCCGGCGGATCAAAAAATTCTATCGGCGTGATTCAACAGTCATCTACCCGTTTGTTGATTTTAAAAAATTCAAACCCGATATAAACAGTAAACGGCAAACAGCAGGCGACAAATACTACCTGATAGTTTCCAGACTTACCGGGCACAAGCGAGTAGACATCGCCATTGAAGCCTTTAATCACCTGGGGTTGCCTCTTAAAATCATCGGCGCCGGAAGTGAGGAAAAGAAATACCGCCGCATGGCCAAGAGCAATATCCAGCTGCTTGGCTGGGTAGACGGCAAACAGCTGGCGCAGTATTATCAAAATTGCCAGGCTCTAATTTACCCGCAAGAAGAAGATTTCGGCATTACCGCCCTGGAAGCCCAGGCCGCCGGCCGTCCCGTGATCGCCTATAAAGCTGGGGGAGCCCTGGAAACAGTAATTGACGGCAAAACAGGAGTGTTTTTTGAACCTCAAACATCTCAGGCGCTTATTGAGGCAATAAAGCGGTTTGAATCGCTTAAGTTCTCTTCTAAAGACTGCATAAAAAACGCGCGAAATTTTTCCAAGCAAAGGTTTAAAAAAGAACTAAAGAAATTTGTTGAAGAAAAGTGGGACCAAGCTTGCCTTACTTCCACTCTTTAGTTATACTATGGGCGGGATATAAATAGCGGGCTCTTGCCGTGTACCGAATGGTACTGCGGTTAGTCCGCGATCAGAGCGCGTACCAACCGATGATTATTTGAATGGGGTGACACCCTCTTTGAGGGTGTCGCCCCTTCTAAGCGCGCACTAACTGCAATGCCACCCTCAAAGAGAGCATCACTCGTTTATTGCAACTGAGTTGGGCATTTATGACCCATCCTTAGTCATACTATAGGCAGCAGTTAGAGTAAAAAAGGTTCCAGACTTAAGTTATCATATGAAAGAAAAAAAACAGCTTTTTATCGCCTTACTTCCACCATTAGATTATCTGGCCACAATCTTTGCTTTTCTAATTGCCTACCAGTTTCGTGATTACCTAAACCAGGTCTTTATTCTGCCTCTGGCCACCTTTATAAAAATTTCACTGGGACTGGCCATTCTCTGGCCGGTAATTTTTGCCTGGCTGGGACTGTATTCTTTCTCGTTAAGAAGAAGTTCTCTGGACGAGCTTATCAAAATTATTCTTGGCTGTTCGGCGGCTGTTACCTTAAGCAGTGCTTTTATCTATCTCGCCAAAATTTTCGCCTTCTCCCGGCTGGTGCTTCTTCTTGGTTGGATCTTCTCGGTCATCTGCATCTGGATCTTTAGACAGCTGATGACTTTTGCAGAGTCTCTCATTCTCCGCAAAAGAAAGATTAAAACCGCCATTTTACTTGTTGGCGAAGACAATCTGGTACAGATAGTCAAAAGAGGCCTATCCGCCCAAATGCGCCCTGACCGCTACCGAACAGAAAAGATCGCGCGCATAGAAGAGGCGCTGGAGAAAGCCAAAAACCACGAGGCTGACGAAATTATTCTCATCGGGCGAGATCCTGCCGATAAGAATGTAGTTAAGCTAATGCAAACCTGCGAATCCTGCGGGGTAATTTTTAAATTTGTTCCCAATATTTTTCAACCCCTAGGAGTTACCACCGCCGTCTACGATCTTGCCGGCGTACCACTAATTGAAATTAAAACAACTTCACTAGATGAATGGGCGCTAATCCTCAAAAGGGCTGTTGATCTTTTCGTCTCAATCACGGCTTTAATATTAACCTCGCCCCTCCTCCTGCTTACCGCCATTGCCATCCGTCTTGATTCCCCGGGACCAATTTTTTACAAAGACCGCCGGGTGGGCAGAAACAACCGAGACTTTGAAGTCATCAAATTCCGAAGTATGAAAATGCTGGTCAAAAACGGCCGTCTTGTTCATGCCAAAGAGGACAAAGCCGTAGAGGCAATTAAGGCCCAACAAAAAAACTACAAACTGGCCAACGATCCCCGAATCACTCGGGTCGGCCACTTTATTAGAAAAACCAGCATTGACGAACTGCCGCAGTTTTGGAATGTTCTCAGGGGCGAAATGAGTGTGGTGGGGCCCCGCGCCTACCGCTCCGAGGAACTAAAACTTCAGCAACAGCGATACCCGGAAACGGCCCCCTTGGTGAGAAGACTGCTCACTGTTAAGCCCGGCATCACCGGCATCTGGCAGGTATCGGGACGATCAGAAATAGAATTTTCTGAACGGGTAGCCATGGACGCCTATTATGCCTCTCATGCCAACCTGTGGGTGGACCTCAGTCTCATTCTACGCACCATCCCCGCCGTTATTAAGGGCTCTGGGGCCATGTAGAACAAATTAAAAATGCCGAACTTAAAACTCAAAATTGCCATTTGTAATCTTTGGCGTAAACGCACAGTACGCATTTTACTTACCACTATCATAATTATTGCCGCCGGCGGCTACCTCTTAATCGGACGACCGGCGGTAAGGTTGCTGCGCGACGGCCAGACCGCCATCAAGTCGGCAAGAGAACTTAAAGCCGCCATTAAAGAGCAAAACCTATCTAAAATTGAGGGAAAAACAACTCAAATACAAGATTCAATTGCAAAACTCAGGCAGGACATCCGGGCATTCAGCTTTATCCAACATTTACCCCGCCTCAATACTTACTATTATGACGCCAATCATCTGCTCAACGCCGGCGGCTACGCCGCCGAGGCGGTCCAAATTTCTCTTAAAGGACTGGAACCCTACGCTTCTGTTTTAGGGCTAAAAGAAGACGCCCAGCCCATTTCCACTCAGGAGAAAGTTGCCC